>JBEKKD010000016.1:0-19779 GCA_050010895.1 Armatimonadota bacterium | reverse complement strand
CTGATCTCCTCTTCGATGTCGGCCTTGGTGCCGCTGAGCTTGCGCACGTCGATGTTGCCGTAGAAGGTGATCGCATTGCCGAACTCGGCCTTCAGCTTCCGCACGTCCATGCCGGTCTTCGCCTCGATGGGCTGGAGAGCCGCGAACCCGGCCTCGATGAACTGCGGGATGAGCGTCTCGATCTTCCCGCAGGAGTGCAGGATCACCGGCTTGCCGTGGGCTCTGAAGTACCGGCACAGGCGCTGGTGCTGCGGGAACAGCAGCTCGCGGTAGAGCGCGGGGGAAAAGAGCGTGGTATTGCGGTAGCCCAGATCGCCGTAGAAAAACACGCCGTCGAAGTCTCCGCCCGCGGCGAAGATGATCTCGGCCACCTCGATGATCATGGTGGCGTAGGTCTCGAATACGTCGCGAATAAGCTCCGGATCATCCATCATCTGGGTGAAGATCCCCACCTGCCCGAAGACCGGCCACGCCAGTTCGTAGGGTTCGGTGTTGTAGAAGGAGATGAACCTGTTCGTTGCCCGAGCGCGGTCGCAATCCTCCTTGATCGTTGCCGGGACGCGGTCGCGCGTGACTTTCAGCCGATCCCGGTTCTCGAACCAGTCCGCGCGCGTCTTGATCCTGTGGTCAGACCAGTGCGGCGTGTAACCCGATTTGCGCTTCAGATCCTTGCGCAGCACGCCGTTCGAGTCCCAGGCGATGATGTGCTCGTCCGTCTCCTCCGTCACCTCGCGCTCGAACCGGAACGAGAAATCACAACCGCCGACACCACCGAGGTCGAAGCCGAACTTGGCCGCCAGGTCCTCGTCCTCGCCCATTCCTTCGGCGCGCCAGCGATCGATGGTCTCTCCCCACGGGTCTTCATCGCGCCCGACGCGATCGGGCACACCACCGCTCAGAATCGTTGCAATACGCTCTCGAGATGTCATAGGTCACACTCACATTTGCTGATGCTGGGATCACAACCCCCGGACGAGATGTATGTCCTGTGGTTCCAGTCCTACCCTGGTGCGTCGCCCCAATCCGGCACATCCAGGCGCTCGCCGTCGCGCAGAGCCGACTTGTGCGCCATCACCCCCGGCGTCATGTAGCGCGCCGCCTCCCAGGCGTTGATGACGGGCATGCGGTTGTGTGCAACCGCATCCACAAACTCGTGCACGAGATAGGCATGGCAGCCACCGTGACCGCCGTAGACGCCCTCGCCGCTCTGGTTGCGGCTGAACGCTGCCATCACTTCGGACGGGAGCGGGTCGCGCATCTCATCGACTGTCAGATCGGTATAGCTGGCTCTATCGCACCAGCGCTGGTTCTCGTACGACCCCTCGGTGCCGTAGAGCTGGAAGGTCTCTCGGCCGGGGAGGCCGATCTTTCGATACTCACAGATCCGCATCACCGCGCCGTTGCTCATGGTGAAGAGCGCGGTCTCGTTGGCCGGCTCTTCGCCGAAGTGATCGTCGGGCGTGCGGACGTAGTACGGGAACGCGGCGACCTTGACGGCGTGCGCCCGCATCACGCAGATCGGCCCCGAGGTCGAATGCGTCGGGTAGTGCATCGGCCCGCTGTGCACACCGCGTTGCTCGTACTTCCTGGACTCCTTCGCCCATTCGTCGCCGGCCGTCGACGCCATGCGAGAGCGCGTCACCTCGCGCAGATTCGAGTACGGGTTATCTACGTCGTGGTAGTACTCGCCCTGCGCGTACACGAAGTCGCCAAATGCACCCTCCGCAGCCCGCCGGCGGCAGTACATCGACTCGGGCCGGTAGTACGTCGTCTCGCCCAGCATATAACGCATGCCGGTGCGCCTGCAGGTCCCGATGATCCGGTCACACCAGTCCAGAATCTCGTCTCCATCCGGAATCCAGATCACCGGCACCGCGCTGTAGACGTGTTTGCCGGACTCCATCACCTGGACCGCCTGCGGTGCGTGCAGCCAGGGCTGCGTGATGATCGCGATCGCATCCAAATCGGACTTGCACATGTCGTTCAGTGACGCGTACGCGTCCGAATCGTGGAACTTGTCGCGAATCCAATCTCGCTTCGCGAACTCCGCCACTCGCTCCGGCTCCCGGTCGCAGAGCGCGATCCGGTCCACGAGCGGGTGGTTCGTGAACAACTGGACGAACTCCGAGCCGAATGATCCGAGCCCGACGACTCCCAGGCTGATCCCCATCGAATCTCCTCGCTGCGACGGCACGCGGCCGACCCGATCGCGGCATCTCAGGTTCGCCTTCGGAGCGCTCAGGTCCTATGGCCCCGCCGACTCGGGAGCACTGATATACGAATGTTCATCAGCGCTTCACATCGCCTTCATCCGCATCGGCAAGACTGCAACCGGGAATCGTGACCCACCAATTGCGAGGAGTTGACGACAGCACGCAGACATGCGATGCTTATTCATGTTTGTCCTATAGGGATATTATGGTAAATGCCCATGTGGGCAGCCAGACTCGAAGAAGGCTTTGGTGTTGATCTGCTTTCCTACAGGAAAACGGACTGCCGCGGTCCGGAAGATGCGTCTCAGAGGCGAATGGCTCGCCGCCGTCCTGATAGCCATCTGGGCCCTGGTGGGCGCGATCCCGCTCGATGCCTGCCTGCTGGGCGCCTGCCAGGACGGTTGCAGCATGCAGAGCGCAGCGGCCGTCATGCCCGGCTGTGACGGAGCAGACGCCGCACACCTCTCTGGCCGGAGTTCCTCCTCCAGGTCAGCCGAGGTGGAATCCGCCGGATGCACCTGCGGGAAGATCGAAGTCTCTTCGAGCGCTACCTTCCAGCCCGCGCAGGATACGGTCGCGCGGCCTCATGCTTCCGCCTGCGCCATTCGACCGTCTGCCCCATCCGCCTCCCTGTCCTCACCCGGGTTCTCACACGAGGAATCCACTCAGCGCGCACCCCTCAGCTTGGCCAAAGAAGCCACTGGCACGCGCGCGCCTCCCTCTGCCTGACCATCCCTGCGCGATGAGCCGCCCAGCCTGCTTCGGGCGCGAGGCGTCGGACGCGAGCCGGCTGTTTGTACGCTCATCGCTTCCCACAGCGGTTCCATCCCGTCGTTAGCCCTTGCCGCGTCCGTGTGGCCGCAGTAGGCTAGGGCCTGGTTAGGTACAGAGGATAGAAATGAAACACCATATCTCACGCGCATGTATCGCGCTGGCTGTCATCTGCGGTCTCGCCGTGGCTGCTTGCGCCGAGGAGCAGCCGGCGCTTCCGCCGCTGCAGCTGGACCAACTGATCCAGAGCGCCCTTTCGGACAACCAAGCGCTCAAGGCGCTGCGCAGCCGGATCGACGCCGACGCTGCCAAAGTCCCCCAGGCGGGTGCTCTGCCTGATCCACAGGTCGGCGTGATGCTGAACAACGGCCTTCAGACCGATGGCGCCCAACTCACCGCCAAGCAGATGTTCCCCGGTGCGGGGAAACTGCGACTGATGAAGCAGGTCGCCGGTCTCGAGGCCGAGCGCACTGTCACCGACTACACGGAGAGGATGCGCGACGTGACCGCACAGGTGAAGACCGCCTACTGCGATCTCTACTTCATCGACAAGGCCACGGAGATCGCGCTCGCCAACAAGTCCCTGCTCGCGGACTTCGTGAAGATAGCCGAGACGAGGTACTCCACGGGGGAGGGCCTGCAGCAAGACGTGCTGCGCGCCCAACTCGCTCAGTCGCGCATGCTCGACGACCTGCTCATGCTCCGCCAGCAGCGCGCGGCCGCCGAAGCCCGCCTCAACGCGCTGCTCAACCGGCCTCCGACCGCGCCCGTCGGCCCCGTCGCGACGCTTGACCGCCACCGGATCGCCACTACGGAATCACAGTTGCAGGAGATCGCGCTCGCTAACCGCGCCATGCTCAAAGGCATGCAGATCATGGCACAAGCGGCAGAGACCGAGCAGGCGTTGGCGAGGCGACAGCTCAGGCCGGACTACGAGGTGCAGGCCAGCGTGACGCCGGTCGGCAGTGGCATGAACCAGGACACGGGCGCGGGGACGGGGCAGTGGAGCGTCGGCGTCATGCTCACTCTCCCACTCTATCACCGCACCAAACAGGATAAGGAGATCGAGCAACGCGGGCATGAGGCCGCGGCCGCGGAGAGCGATTACGAGGCGCAGAAGACGATGGTCTTCGCCACGATCAGGGACAACCTGTCGATGTTGGAGAGGGCTGAGCGCCAAATCGAGCTCTACCGCACTGGGATCATCCCGCAGGCTGAGCTCTCCCTCGAGTCGGCGCGCGCCGGCTACCAGGTGAACAAGGTGGACTTCCTCACGCTGCTCGACAACCAGATGTCCGTGTACGGCTATCTGCGCGATTACTACAGCGCGCTTGCCGACCACGAGAAGACCCTGGCCGCGTTGGAGCAGACGGTGGGCGCGCCGCTGGCAGTGACTGCGGCGCCGGCAGAGCTGCAGCCCGCGAGCAGGCCCGCGCCGGCCCTGAAGCGCTCATCCGGGACGGCAAAGTCTCAGACCGGGGGCGTCGCGCCCGGCGCGGACAAGACCAAGTCGGCGAGTAAGGCCCCGCGAACAGGCGCTCGCGGCGCGGCAAAGGTGAAGAGATGAGAGCCCTGAGAAACCCTTGGATCTGGCTGTTATCCCTTGCGCTGATCGTCGGCGCCGGCGTCTACGTGCGCCATGGTGTGCGCGGGGGAGCGCCCTCCACACGCGCGGCGAGCGCCAAGAAGATCATGTATCACTGCCCCATGCACCCCAACTACATTTCCGATCACCCGGGCGAGTGCCCCATCTGCGGCATGTCGCTGGTGCCCATTGAGGATGAGAAGGCCGCCGGCACGCACCCGGCGACGGCCGGCAAGGCGGCCCAACCCGGACTCGCGGTGGAGGGGCAGGCGACGATCTACCTCGACCCGGAGAAACAGCAACTCATCGGCCTGCGCACTGAGCCAGTGCGCCGCGAGCCGCTCGACAAGACGGTGCGAGCCGTGGGCCAGGTGACGGCCGACGAGACCCGCGTCAGCCGCGTTTTCGCCAAAGTCAGCGGCTGGGTGGACAAGCTCTATGTCAACTCCACTGGTGCTACGGTGAAGAAGGGCCAGCCCCTGCTGGCCATCTACAGCCCGGAGTTGGTTTCTACGCAGGAGGAGTATCTGCTGGCCCTTCGAGCACGCGAGACACTGAAGGAGAGTTCGTTTGCTGACGTCGCCGGGAGCGGCGATAGCCTCGTAGAGGCAACGCGGCGGCGGCTGGAGCTGTGGGATATTCCTGCAAGCGAAATCCGCCGGATCGAGAAAGCCGGCCGCCCGATCAAGGATTTGACTCTGTATTCCCCGGCATCGGGCTATGTCATGGAGAAGGCAGTACTGGAGGGCCAGAAGATCGACCCGTCTACCTCGCTCATGACAGTCTCCGACCTGAGCGAGGTATGGGTGCAGCCCGAGTTCTACGAGCAGGACGCGTCGCTCGTTCGTGTCGGGGATCGCGCGACGCTGACGATCAGCACATATCCGGGCCGCTCCTGGTCCGGAACGATCGATTACATCTACCCAGATGTCGATCAGCAGACTCGCACCCTCCGGGCGCGCCTCCGATTCCCCAACCCGGGGATGGTGCTCAAGCCCGGAGCATACGCCGCCATCGAGATCGCGAAACACCTCGGTGAGCGTCTCACGGTCTCCGAGGACAGTGTCCTCGACTCGGGCACTCGCCAGATCGTGTTCCTGAGCAAGGGCGACGGCCATTTCGAACCCCGCCAGGTGACCGTCGGCGAGCGAGCCGGCGGGCGTCGAATCCTCCTCAGCGGCCTGCGCGCCGGCGATGTCATCGTCAGCAGCGGAAACTTCCTGGTGGACTCGGAGAGCCGCCTCAAGTCGGCCATGCAGGGCATGTCGTCGGGCGGAAAGACGAAGCAGCCCGCGCCGCCCGCGGGAACTTCTAGCCACGCCGGACACGGGAGCTGACACGATGATCGAGCGGATCATCGAGTTCAGCGCCAGGAACCAGTTCATCGTCTATCTGCTGGTGGGTTTTCTGGTTGTCATCGGCTTCTGGGCGGTCAAACAGGTGCCGCTGGACGCTATCCCGGACCTGACCGATACCCAGGTGATCATATTCACCGAGTGGATGGGCCGCAGCCCGAACCTGGTGGAGGACCAGATCACATACCCGATCGTCTCGGCCATGCTCTCCGCGCCGCGCGTCAAAGCGGTGCGGGGACAGTCGATGTTTGGCATGTCCTTCATCTACGTGATATTCCAGGACGGCACCGACATCTACTGGGCCCGCAGTCGCGTGCTCGAATACCTCAGCCAGTTGCAGGGGAAGTTCCCCACGGGGGTGGCCCCGCAGCTCGGGCCGGACGCCACAGGCGTCGGATGGGTGTACGAATACGCGCTCGTGGATCAGTCGGGGACGCACGATCTGGCGGAACTTCGCGCCTTCCAGGACTGGCACCTGCGCTACTGGCTGGCCAGCGTCCCGGGCGTGGCCGAAGTGGCGAGCGTCGGGGGCTTCGAAAAGCAGTACCAGGTCGATCTCGACCCGAGTCGGCTGGTGGCCTACAACCTGCCCATCTCAGACGTCATTGCGGCCATTCGCGCCGGCAACAACGACGTCGGCGGCCGCAGCCTCGAGATGACCGGCAAGGAATACGTCGTCCGGGGGCAAGGCTACATCACCTCCACAGATCAGCTCCGCAAAGTGGTCGTCGCGCGCCGCCGCGACGGCACGCCGCTGCTGCTGGACGATGTGGCGACCGTGCACCTCGGCCCCGAAATGCGCCGCGGGCTGACGGAGCTGGATGGCCAGGGCGAGGTGGTGGGCGGGATCGTCGTGATGCGCTACGGTGAGAACGCCCTGAACGTCATCGACCGGGTGAAAGCCAAGATCAGGGAGGTCGAGCCCGGGCTCCCCAAGGGCGTGAAGATCGTCAGCACCTATGATCGGTCCGATCTCATCAGGCGATCCATCGCCACCCTTCGCCGCACGCTGATCGAGGAAGCGGTCATCGTCTCGCTGGTGATCATCATCTTCCTGTTGCACGTGCCCAGTGCGCTGCGCGCGATCGTCACCCTTCCCATTGCGGTACTGCTGGCATTCATCCCCATGAAGCTCATGGGCCTGACTGCCAACATCATGTCTCTGGGCGGCATCGCCATCGCCATCGGTGCCATGGTGGACGAAGCGGTGGTGATGATCGAGAACGTGCATAAGAAGCTGGAGCACGCGCCGCCCGACGCAGATCGGAAGGAACTCATCATCCAGGCCTGCAAGGAGATCGGCCGGCCGCTGTTCTTCTCTCTCATGGTGATCACGGTTTCATTCCTGCCGGTGTTCACCTTAGAGGGACAGGCGGGGCGGCTCTTCAAGCCACTTGCCTATACGAAGACGTTTTCGATGTTCGCCGCGGCCCTGCTCTCCATCACTCTGGCGCCTGCGCTGATGCTGCTGCTGGCCCCCAAGCACATCGTCCCCGAGACTCGCCATCCCATCAGCCGCTCGCTTCAGCGCATCTACCACCCGTGGATGAGCGCGCTCATGCGCCGCCGCTTCCTCAGCATCAGCCTGGCCGCGATCGCAGTGCTCTCCTGCCTCCCGATACTGCTCCTGGGGAAGCTGGGCAGCGAGTTCATGCCGCCCCTGAACGAGCGAGATATCCTGTACATGCCGACCACTCTGCCCGGCGTCTCCATCACCGAGGCCAGCCGGATCCTTCAGGTGCAGGACAAGCTCATCAAGGAGTTCCCGGAGGTCGAACGCGTCTTCGGGAAGGCCGGGAAAGCGCAGACATCGACAGACCCCGCGCCGCTCGACATGATGGAGACGACGATCCTGCTGAAGCCGGAAGATCAGTGGCGCACGATCCACCTGGACCGATGGTATTCGGGATGGGCCCCGTCGTGGATCAAGCCCACCCTTCGGCGCGTCTGGCCGGAGGAGGGTCCCATCACATGGGAGGGACTGCGCGATCGGCTCGACCAGCGCCTCCAGTTGCCCGGGGTCACCAACGCCTGGACCATGCCCATCAAGGCCCGTATCGACATGCTCACTACCGGCATCCGCACCCCGGTTGGGATCAAGATATTCGGCCCCGATCTCGACCGAATACAGAGCATTGGCCAGCAGGTGGAGGCGGTGATCCGCGATGTGCCGGGTACACGCAGCGTCTACGCCGAGCGGACGACCGGCGGGTACTACGTGGACATTATCCCTCGCCGCGAGCAGGCCGCTCGCTATGGCCTCTCTGTCGCCCAAGTGGAGGACATCGTCGAGAGCGCCATCGGCGGAACGCCCATCAGCACCACGATCGAGGGCCCCGAGCGTTTCACCATCAACGTTCGCTACGCACGAGAACTCCGCGACGACCTGGATCGGCTCAGCCACGTACTCGTGCCAATCCCTGCAGCCGGAGGGGCCGCGGATGGAGCCGCACAAGCGGCGGGGCCCGGAGGCGGCGCAATGGGCGCCTCTTCGGCCGGCGCCGGCTCAGGAATGGGTGGCGCCATGGGCGCTGGGGTGAGCGGCTCTGCGGGGAGCCCGACTTCTTCGATTGCTCCCTCCGGCATTCCCGAATGGAGTCGTGGCTTCGATACGCCGCGCATGGGCGCCGCAGTGCCTCTGGGACAGATCGCCGACATCGTCGTGAGCACCGGTCCGCCCATGATTAAGGACGAGGCGGCTTCCCTGACTGGGTGGGTCTACATCGACGTGGTCGATCGCGACATCGGCAGGTACGTGGAAGACGCGAAGAAGGCAGTGGCCAAGATCCCTCTCCCGGCCGGCTACTACCTCTCCTGGACGGGTCAGTATGAACTGCTGGAGGTGATGCGGCAGCGGATGAAGATCGTGATCCCCATCACGCTGTTGATCATCGTCGTCATGCTGTATCTCAATTCCAAGTCCGTGGCGTCCACCATCATCGTGCTGCTCTCGGTGCCGTTCGCCGTCACCGGCAGTATCTGGATGCTCTATCTGCACAACCTTCTGCGGCCCCAGGATCCGTGGAACCTGAGCGTGGCGGTCGCCGTCGGGATGATCGCCCTGGCGGGGCTTGCCGCCGAAACCGGGGTGGTGATGATCGTGTATCTCGATGAGGCCTACCACCGCTACAAAGCCGAAGGTCGCATGAACACCCAGCACGATCTTTTCCACGCCATTACCGAAGGCGCGGTACAGCGGGTGCGGCCTAAGCTGATGACGGTGATGTGTATCCTCATGGGCCTCGTGCCACTGATGTGGGCGCACGGCGCGGGCGCGGATGTAATGCGGCGGATCGCCGCCCCCATGATCGGCGGCGTCATCACGTCCAGCATACTCACCCTCGAAATCGTGCCCGCGATCTACTCCCTCTGGCGCGGCCGCTCGGTCACATGGGTCAAGGATGGTCGAGAGGGCGCGAGCGCCGGGTCGGAGCAGGCGAAGTGAGCCGCGGGGGCTCGACGCGCCTGCATCCCTGGCCGCCTCAGTGCAGCGTGCGCACAACCCGAGTGCCTATCCAGGCGCCGAAGAACAGCGACGGGAAGAAGAGCCAGCCGCCAATCGAGAGTGACGGCACCGCGCTGAAGACGCCGCCGATGCTGCATCCCTTGGCGAACTGCACGCCCCAGGCCATGAGGGCGCCGCCGATGAGGGCCGCAGCCACCTCGCGGAAATGACGCGGGGCTTTCACGCGCACTCGGTTCCGCGCCGATGCGATCAGCGATCCCAGGATGAGGCCCAGGTCGAGCGCGATCAGCGGCGCGGCGCGGTGCACCGCTATCCCGGAGAGCTCGTGCGCCGTCGCAGCGTGTACGAGCGCGAGCGGATAGGTCACTGTCCAGGGCGTTGCCACCGCCATCTGCAGCGTATTGATCAGCCCCAGGAGCGCTCCGCCGATCACCGTCGGCGTGAGGAGCGCCGGGGAGGCGCGGCGCTTTCCGGGCTTGCCGCCGTCCTGAGATCGCGCGACTGCAAGCCAGATCAGAAAAAGCGCGGCCACCGCGGCGATCCCGCCCCCGACCGCCCCCATCTCACGTCCTAGCCAGAGGCCGCGTGGAAGCTGCAGCCTCCATTCGTGACGAATGAGTGCACTGAACGGGTCGAGCGCGGCGCCCACGATGGCCCCGATGAGCGTGAACCACGCGATCAGGTAGCCCTCGCCCAGGCGCTGCAGCGTACCCGCCGCGCACATGCCCGCCAGCGTCATCCCGATCCCGAAGAGAATCCCGCCAAGCAGCGTCCCGGCGCCGAGAGGCAGGAGCAGCAGATGGGCCGTCGGTTCCATGCCGAGAGAGCCGCGCACAGCAGTCACGGCCGTGAATCCCACGGTGGCCACCACTAGACCGGCCATCACCCCGTTGAACGCGTCCCGGCTGCGCAGGAGAAACAGCTCAAACCCAGCGCGCGCGAAGCAGAAGCCGCTGCGTTGCAGCACGACACCGTATGCGAAGCCGAAGGCGGCGAAGATAATCAGCGATTCCACTCGTTGCACCGTTCACAGCCCGGCAATGTACCCGAGAGCCGCCGGCACATGGCCGGACAGGGCTCCGAAGGGCCCCAGCGTCTTGCCAAACGCCCCCCGCAGGAGTATTCATATTGAGAGGGTATACTGTAAAAACTATATGTACGGTAGGAGACAATGCTAAGGCTATCCACAAAAGCTCGCTATGCCCTGAGAGCCATGATCGAGCTCGCCATGCACGAGGGCGAGGGCCTGGTGCAGCTCAGAGAAGTCGCCGATGCGCAGCAGTTGTCCGTCAAGTATCTCGAGCAACTGACCATCTCGCTCAGGCACGCCGGCCTCGTCCGAGCCGAGCGCGGGCCGCAGGGTGGCTACGAGCTGTCGAGGCCTCCCGAAGAGATCACGGCGCTCCAGGTCATCCAGGCCGTTGAGGGGCCGCTCAACCTGATCGACTGCATCGCACAGAATGGAACGTGCGCCCGTCGCAGCTCGTGCGCGGCTCATGGGCTCTGGTGCAGGCTGAACACTGCCATCGGCCGTGTGCTCTCCGAGTCGACCCTCGCGGATCTCCGCCAAGAGCAGCGCGCCCTCTCGGAACCTTTGCCAAGCTACCAGATATAGCGCTCTATTTCTCAGCCTCCCGCCACCGCCGGGCTTCTAAACCTAGCAGTCTGCAAGACTATGGACGCCTGGGACTTGGTGGCGATGCTGTTTCCGCCGGTCCCGCCCTTCCTGTGGCTGCAGGGGCTTGGCCGCCGCCTCCACTGCGTTGTCTGCGGATTTCTCCAAGTGACCACTTGGTTGAGGTGCGACCTTTCTTCGGGCAGGCCTTGACAAACTTCGTTAAATCTGTCACAAATGACAAAAGTTTGCCTACTTGTTGAGTAGGGAATGGTTTTCGCCGACTTCCAGGTCTGCCGGACCAGGGCTCCGGCGTCGACGCGACCCAGACTGACAGCGCTCGGGAACGCTCACAGCCGGTGGTTGTGCAGGCCTGGGGCCTGGCTGGCGAGCGAAGATGCGTTATACTTGGTGAGGCACTTGTCGCTTTTGCTCGACAACGATATCCGCAAAGAAGCGCGCGTAGAGGCGACGATTCGCTATCCTGTGCGGCGTCCGTATCCCTGGCTCTCCGCATCGGTGACCGGCACGGGGTGGCCGCCGAGCACGTCCGCGGCCGTTTCGGGGTGGGCCTGCGGCCGGCGGAGTGGCGCTGACGGGCGAGAAACTACTGCTGCGAGTGGGGCGAGTAGGTGAGATCTGTAGCCGGTCTGAGGCACGGCGGGTTCGATACTTCCGCGGTACAGGTCGTAGGGACGAATCATAAGCGGGTTTCGGTGGCGGCGAGAGAACGGATCGCGGCGGACGGCCTCGCTCCGGCCGCGTTGCTCGAGCGTGCGCGCGCGGAATTGCACGCCGACGAGCTCGCTCTCCTGCGGACCTGCAATCGGTTCGAGATCTACTTCTTCGGCCCGCTCAACGACCGCTCGGGCTCCTCGGCGGTCAACCTCCTGGCGCAGGCGGCCGACGGCGAAGAGCCGGTTCCCTCCGACAAAGTCTACTATCTCTCGGGCGAGGAAGCCGTTTGTCACCTCTTCGAGGTGGCCGCAGGCCTCGATTCGATGGTGCTGGGAGAGCACGAGATCCTCGGCCAGGTGAAGGCCGCGCTGCCCGAAGCGGCGGCGGCCGGCTTCGCTGGCGCAGCGCTGACACGCCTTTTCAGCCATGCCGCCCGCGCCGGCAAACGGGCCCGGCGCGAGACCGCCATTTCCTCCGGCATCTTCTCCGTAGGCCAGTGTGGCGCGCGAATGGCGCTGGACGTGCTGGGCGACCTTCAGGGCAAGCGCATTCTCGTGTTCGGGGCAGGCCGGATGGCGAAGGTGACGGCGAAGCATCTCGCTGAACTCGGCGCCACCTGCATCAATGTCTTCTCCCGCACCTACGAGAGAGCGCAGGACCTCGCCTGTATCGTCGGAGGCACGGCGATCACCGGCGCGGAGCTGATGGACACGCTGCACGAGGCCGATGTCATCGTCGGCTGCGCGGCGGCGCCGCACCACTTGATAGGTCCGGGGCAGATCCAGGATGCGATGGTTGGCCGCCAGGACCGGCCGCTCGTGGTGATCGATCTCGGCGTGCCACGCAATGTCGACCCGGCGGTGGCGCAGATCCCGAACGTGCACCTCTCCAATATCGACGATCTCGAGGTCGTCGTTTCCCAGCACGCGGGAGAGCGCGAGCAGGAGGTGGCGCGGGTCCGCTCGATCGTCGCCGAGGAAGTGAGGGCGTTCGAGCATTGGCGCGAGCAGGCAAAGGTGAAGGGTTTGATCTCGCAATTGCGCGAGAAAGCGGAGCAGGCGCGCCAGGAGTGCATGAAGCTGGCCTGCCGCAGTAAGTGCTCGGCGCATGACTCTGAGATGATGGAGTATGTGACCGATCTGTTGGTGAGGAAGCTGCTGCATCGTCCCATTGCGGCGATCCGTAACGCCGCAGTTGGCGAAGGCGAAGGCGAAACCGACGTAGCAGCCGCGGTCCGGGAGTTGTTCGGGCTCGACGATTCGGCGGGAGCCAAGGTCGAGCCGGATACGATTCCTTCGGCGGACGAAGGCTAGACCGCGGCGGCGCGATCAGTTACCACCTGAAGTCGGGGGAGGAACGGATGAGCAGTCTCATTGAGCTGACGAGGAAGATAGGCCTGAAGAAGGCGGTTGTGCTGGCGGCTGCGGCCGCCGCCGCAGTCTGTCTGGTGCTGTACCCGATGAATGCGCCGGCCGAGCCGCACGCGCCGATACCGGACAAAGTGGCGGCGTGCGCGGGCTGTCACCCTGAGGCGACTCAGTCATGGGCGAACAGCCTGCACCGCCGAACGGTGGGTGCGCCTCAGATCCCGGAGGCGAAGCAGGCCTGTGACGCCTGCCACTACGGGACCCAGGAGCACATGGCGGACGTGACCGACGTGTCCAAGCGCCCGAGCCTGAAGAACCTGACGAGCAACCAGGTCAGCGCCATCTGCCAGAACTGCCACCGCGGGGGACAGCAGGCCCTCTGGGATCTGTCCGCTCACTCGCGGACGAAGGACGGGTGCCTCACCTGCCACGACCCTCACCGGGGCGTCGGCGACCACATGCTGAAGGCGGAGGAGCCGAACCTCTGCCAGACCTGCCATCCGGGCCCGGTCGCCGAAGGCAATCTTCCGTTCCACCATCCGATCAAAGAAGGGAAGATGGTCTGCACGGACTGCCACAATGTCCACGGCGAGCAGCGCGGCACCCTGCCGGAGGCCTCCAATGGCGAAATGTGCTTCAAGTGCCATCCCGACAAGGCCGGGCCGTTCGTCGCCGAGCATCCGCCGGTGACCGAGGACTGCACCATCTGCCACCGGCCGCACGGCTCTCCGGTGCGGAAGATGTTGGTGGAAGACATGCCGATGCTCTGCTTGCAGTGCCATCCGGGCCACAGTGATGCCTCCCGATCCCCGCTGGTCGCGACCAGCCCCAACAACCCGAACGCACTGACGGCGATCGGCGCCTTCTATTCCCGGTGCACGAGTTGTCACACTCGCATTCACGGGTCGGATCTGCTCGCTCAGACAGGCGACCCAGTCTTCATGCCCGGCTCGCCGCTCGTCCCACTTGGGGACCATGTGACGAGTGTCTCGAGCACTGGGTACACCACTGCAGCTGAAGACATCAACCTCTGGGGCTTCGCCGACATCGATGCTGCCAGCCTCAGCGAGAAGGGCAACCAGACCTACGTGCGGCAGTACGACGGCAGAGACTACAAGGTGCCGGATGCCGATCTCAGCATTACCAAGTATGGGAAAAGCGACGACTTCCGATTCGAGACGACAGACCTATCCCGCGGGAACCAAGAGATCCGGCTGCGCATGGGGAACCCGCTGTACGACCTGCAGATTCACGAGTCCGGGCTTACCCATAGGCTGGGACGGTTTGACGAGAATGCAAACGTCAACATCCCCGGCTCGAACGGCACCCTCAAACTGGTCAACGACACCGACCTGACCAACGGCAAGACGGATTTCCAGATCGATCGAACGCTGGTGGATGTGCGGTTCGCGGCGCGGTGTCCAAAGGTGCCCAACGCCAAATGGCTGCTGAACTACTGGCAGGATTCGAAGACCGGCAACCAGCAGTTCCTGTTCCTCGATCGCTGCACCAGTTGTCACAGAATGCAGGCCGACGAGCCGATTGACCAGATCAACACGATCACCGAAGAAGGCGTCCAGGTCGACTTCCCAAAGGCATCTCTCCGCTACCTGCGGGGACAGCAGGAGTTCAGCAACCGGGCGTCCGACGAGGAATACCAGTTCAACGGTCAGCACGGAATATATAACGGACTGGCGCCACTGTTCGGTGTTGCGAACACCCAGACTGATACCAATGACCTCCGCGTCAATGGCGCCCTGAGCCAGCGGGCTTCCGCAGCGCTGCTGTGGAGCACAAAAGACCGCAACGACCTGTTAGGAGGCGGCCAGATCTCCATTCGCAGCCTTGGCGGGGGCATCAATTACCTCGTATCCCCTGCGCTTCGACTGCAGGCCAGCCACTATCAGCGCGACCTGGATGTGAACAACGACACGGAGGAGGGGATTTCCCGGAACCGCGATACCACTCGGCTCGACCTCACTTACAGCGGATTGCCCCACACCCTCTGGAGCGCCGGCTACCAGAAGGAGACCGTGGGCCGCCAGAGCCAGCGGGAAGTGGCGCCGGAGAGCGACTCCGATATCTGGAGCAGTTCGCTGCGTTTCCAGCCGACATCGCGCCTCAACCTGCTGCTTCGTTATCAGACGACGAAGACCGACGATGAGGACATCCTCGGCCTTGACACCCTGTCCACGTCGTCGCGCTTGGTCGGCCTGCCCAATGACGGCAAACAGTTGTCCGCGGTGCTAGGCTACACCCTGGCGCCCGACACTGTGCTGACCGGGATGTACACCGATTTGCGCAACTTGTTCGATGTGGTGGCGCCTGGAGTCAACCGCCAGGACGAGATCAAGACCCGGACCGACGGCGTTCAGATCACCCATTCGCGAAAGCGCGGTCAGATCAGCGTAGGGTACTATCGCCAGACCGGCGACAACGGAGGCGATGTGACCTACGGTAGCGGCACGTTCACGCTGGCTCCGCCGTTGATCGCGACAAGCACGGACTTCCCGCCGATCGACTCCACTGCAGCCTTCCACTATCAGGCGACGATCCTCACGGCCGACAGCTCCTGGTGGCTCACCAATCGGGTGCGCTTGTTTGGGCGATGCGATCGGACGAGGACCAACGGGCAGCAGAATCTCTTCGACCTGGGCGATTACATCGACGACAATCCGGATCTGAACGGGGTCGCGGTCGTACTCAACCCGTTTAATACTACTGTGAGCAACTGGTGGCTCGGCGTCGGCTATGTGCTCGACAAGGACACCGAGGTCACGCTCAGTCGCCAGCGCGCAGACTGGACGGACACGTCCGATCCGACTCAAGACGGCAATTACGGGATCTGGAGGGTTGGTGTTCGGAAGAAGTTCTGACGCCTCCTCAGGGAAGCAGAGGACGCTTCCAAGATGAGGTAGAGGTTGACGACGGAAACGACTGGACAGAAGGTGAAGGTGGCGGGGGGCGCTGCGGAACCAGGCAGCGCCCCCACTGCACGTTCGGATCGGGCTGGGCCGATCGCGCGATTGGCATCGGTCAGGCTGACTCTGTGGTTGCTGGCCGCCCTGGTGATCGCCATGTCAGTCGCCTCGGTGATCCCGCAGAACGCGCCCACCGAGGCGTATGTGCGCGCCTTCGGCGAGGTCGCGGGCGGATTCATAGCCCGGACGACGCTGCACAACATCTACGGCTGCTGGTGGTTCATCGGGGCATTCGTCCTGCTCGCGCTCAATCTTCTCGCGTGCATACTGCACCGCTCCATGCAGTTAGCGAAGGGTGAGCGCGAAGCGCCGGCGAGGGTGACCCGTGAGGACACGCAGGCCCGCGGCTACCGGGCAGCGTGGCGGACCTCTATGGGCGTCGAGGAAACTGCCGGAACGCTCTCCGCGGCGCTGAAGAAGCGGGGGTTCGCGGTTCGTCCGGCAGAGGGTGAGGAAGACGGGCAGCGCGGCCTGGTCGCACGACGCGGCCGGCTCGGGCGCTGGACCGCGGTCATCGTGCACATCGGGATGCTGATCATCCTGATCGGGGCAGGCTGGGGCCGTCTGCCTCGCAATGGATATCAGACTCTGGCGACTCTCCAGCCGGGCGGGGAATTCTCGGTGAAGTTGCCGGATGACTCGTTCGGCATACGGCTGCTCTCGGCAGGGTCGAAACAGGACGCCATGGGGCAGCCGACGGACTTCTGGGCGAAGGTGGAGGTGCTGCAGGGCGACAGCGCCGCTCGCTCTCTCGTGATTCGCCCGAACCACCCGCTGAGATACCATGGGATCAGCGTGGTGCTGGACTCTATCGGATCCGGCGCGCCCGCTGCTCCGGCAGAGATCGCGCTGGAGGTGGTCAAGGGCGGATCGCGCGAGCAGGTGCCGATCTCCATCACCAGCGATGGCGACGTGGAGCCGATGAAGAGCTACCGCCGCCTGCACGATCCGCCGTGGATCGTCATCGTCACTGGCATCCGGATGGGTGACGAGTCCGGCAAGGGCGGTCCGATGGCGAACGTCATGATCGACAACGGTGCGCCGGCCGCCAAGGGGCAGATGCCGCAGCACGAATGGCAGAGCATTGGCTGGATCGGGGAGAGCGGCACGGACGTCATGGGCGTGCATCTGCGACTGGTGCACGGTGAGGAGGCAGCACAGTCCTCTGCAGCTCAGGCGACGACGGTGCGGCTGAAGCTCGACCGCGACATCGGCCTCCCCATCGTGTACGCCGGCTTCATCATCATCGCGCTGGGCACGGTGCTGCTGCTGAGCAATGCCCGCGGGAATGCCGTCGCGCTGATCGCGAGAAAGGGTCAGGGCTCGCAAGTTTTCGTCGGCGCATCGCGATCGGGCTCTGCGAAGAGCGTCGAGAGCCTGCTCGAGCTGATGCGATCCGAAACCGGGGCCGCGACTGGTACGCGGCTGGATGAGTGACCGTCGGAAGCAGGCCTGCGCCATGGGGCGCACGCCGGGGCGGGCGATATGCCGGCCCAGCCTTTACTGACAGGGGTCAGCGATGAATAAGTGGGTAACGTCGGGGTTGCTGTTTCTGCTGGGTGTGGCGCTGGCGCTGTCGGTCAGTGCGCCGGCGCGCGCGGACGGCGCCAGCTATCTCGGGCCGACGGTGTGCATGGGCTGTCATCAGGCCATGAACGCACCGCAGATCAAGGGATGGCAGGAGTCGCCTCATTCCCGCGCTTTCTGGAAGACGGACGAATCGGATGCAACGAGGAAAGTGGTCGCCGATCTCACGAAGGCGCCCTTTCCGAAGGACCAGGTCGCGTGGATCCAGGGCTCCGGCGCCAGATCACAGGCGTACTTGGACAAAGACTTCAAGGTCCTGCCGAACCGGTGGGTGGTGAAAACCAGTTCGTGGCAGCCCCAGGATGCGGTGGACGCAAAGAAGGACTGCCTGGGATGCCACACGACCGGCTACAACCCCACTGCCGCGACCTGGGTCGCCGAGGGGGTCGGCTGCGAGATGTGCCACGGTCCGGGCTCGACGCACTCGGGCTCCGCCGACAAGAAGGGCACGATCGTCCACGTCGAGCAGCTTCCGCCGGATAGGAGAGCGATGGTCTGTGGCCGCTGTCATTCCCAGGGCAAGACGCCTGACGGCGCCTACACCTTCGCGGCGGACTTCGCGCCGGGAGATGATCTGGATAAGGTCTTCGCGGTGAAGCAGGATGTGCCGAAGGGCGCAATGAACGGGCAGTACAACGAACTGCGGTTCGGCGGCGGAAAGCACTTCGCAAACGGCGTGGTCTGCACCACCTGTCACGATCCGCACGCCACCACCGGCGTGGCCCACGAGCTGCGCAAGCCGGTGCCGGACCTGTGCATGGACGAGAAATGCCACGGCGGCGGGAAGCTGAAGGCGCCGCCGCACACCGAGCAGGTGATCAAGTCGGTCAGTTGCGTGATGTGTCATATGCCGAATGAGTCGCACGCGTTCGTCACCCCCAAGGCGGGCTGAACCGGCGAACGCGGCTCCGGGAGTAGTGAATGCTTGGCGTTGAAGGAACGCTGTTCCAGGCGGCGCTGGTGCTGTACCTGGTAGCTCTGGTGGGCTATCTGCTGCAGTTCGCCGCGCGATCGGAGAAGCTCGGACAGGCGGCCACGCTGATGGCCTGGATCGGCGTGGCCGCCCAGACCGCGATGATGGTGCTGCGGGGCGTGTCGGCGCGCCACGTGCCCGTGGTCACGCTGTACGAGTACCTCAGCGCGTTCGGGTGGATGGTGGCGCTGGCCTACCTCGTGTTCCAGTGGCGATACGGAAAAGCGGCCGAGGGCGTGCAGGCGGCCGGCGCTCCGGCGCTGCTGCTCGCGGTGGCGCTGCTGGGCTATGCCTCCACGCTGCCAGCCCAGATGAAGCAGACGGAGAACCTGATGCCGGTGCTGAAGAGCGACTGGCTGATCTTCCATGTCTCCGTCGCCATTATCGGCTACGGCGCGGCGGGGCTGGCAAGCGCGCTCGCGCTGCTGTTCTTCATCCGCCACAAGGCGGGCGCGAGCTCGCCCTGGCTGGCGCAGCGACTGCCGTCCGCACAGGTGCTGGACCAGGCCGTCTACCGGTCGGTTCGGTTCGCGTTTCCCTTCCTGACGCTGGTCAACGTGACGGGCGCAGTCTGGGCCTATAACGCGTGGGGCCGGTACTGGGGTTGGGATCCGAAGGAAACGTGGTCGCTGATCACGTGGCTGATTTACGCCTTCTATCTGCACGCGCGACTTCGCGCAGGTTGGCGCCCGCCGCAGACCAACGCCGTGGTTGTCGTGGGGATCGCCGCCATCCTCTTCACTTTCCTGGGAGTCAACCAGATTGCGGCGTTCTCCAACAGCCTGCATTCCTACGCCTCCGGGAGCTAGCATTTCGCGGACGCACCCATCGGCTTCTCGCGCACCGGCTGACACGAGGCTTCGATACGCGCTGCTCGCCCTGGTGGTGACGATGGCCGCCGCGGTGGGGCTGTGCGGCGGCCGCGCTCTCGCTGCGCAGGGGGCGTCGCCCGAGGTGCTCAGAGACGAGAACTACTGCATGGGCTGCCACGCCGCAGGCGCGCATGCCGAGAACGCGCCCATCGTGGGCATCGACACCCTCCACCTCTCGAGCCACAGCACCGTGACCTGTGTAGACTGTCACGATGACATCAAAGCGGTGCCGCACACCAAGCCGGTGAAGGCCGTGAACTGCGGTCAGTGTCACAGTGAGGAAGGCCAGGCGGAGCTCGTGGTGAAGCCGGGAAAG
>JBEKKD010000015.1:0-19832 GCA_050010895.1 Armatimonadota bacterium | reverse complement strand
GCCGCGCCTATGAGGAGTTGGTGCTGCCAGCTGTGGTGATCCTCGGTTTCGACAGAGAGTCGGCCGAGATTTACGGCCAACTCCGCGCCGATCTGGAGAGCAGCGGCACACGTCTCGACGAGGCCGACCTGATGATTGCCGCCATCGCACTGCGTAACGATCTGCCCATCGCCACCGGAAACATTCGGCACTTCGAGCGCGTCCCAGGGCTGAGAGTGGAGGACTGGTTGGCGTGACCAAATGCACATCGCCGTTCGGGTGCGACCGAGTCCCCTATGACCACGCCGGCCTGTGCATCTGTCACTCCGAGGACCCCAACAAGGATGTTCAGGCCTTTCAGCGCGAGATCGCGGATATGCTGCAGCGGAGGGATCACAGGTTCGGTGGTTTCGTGTTTCCGAATGAAGTTCGCTCCGCGTCCGCAAGCTTCGAGAGTGCGGCGAGCTTCACGGGAGTGACGTTCCAGGGCGCGGCGACCTTCAGCGGCGTGAGGTTCGAGGGCAAAGCGGACTTCAGTGGCGCAGCGTTCCGGGGTGCAACGGTGTTTAGGGGAGACGGGGATAAGTGGATCTTCTCACGCTCAGGGGGCGCGGATGCCGATTTCCGCTGGGCCCGCTTTCATCAGCCTGAGGCGACCGTCTTCCAGCACGTCTTCCTCGACTGTGCACCAGCGCCGTGGTGTCGCTGAGATCGAGGGAAGCGACCTCCATCCTGTCCCCGAACGGGTTTGGGCGGTCCCTGTGCCTCGTGAGCGTTCGGACTCGTTTGCCTTGCTCAAGCAATGTGCGCGCGATGTACCGGCAGGAGTATCCGAAGGCTCCGGTGACGACATGGAGTTCCGCCGGGCTATCCCCCATCCCGCCCGAACTCCCTTCTCACCGCCTCTTCCGCCTCTTCCCGAGTCGTGATCTCCCCCTCTATCTGCCGGTCGAGAAGGAACCGAAGCACCTCCCCGACCCGCGGCCCCGGGGGCAATCCCAGCATGGACATCACCTCGGTTCCGTCGAGCAGCGGCTTCATTCGCGCCAGTTCCGCCGCCTCGCCGACCTGTTGGATCCGCGCCCGCAGGTCCCGCAGCCGAACCTGGAACTCTGCGAAGTCCGACGGATCACTCGCGCGCACGTCGGCCTCCGCGAGCGCGATAGTGGCCTCGAGCTGATCCCCGAGCTCGAACATCAGCCGTCGAATCGCTGAGTCTGACCACTCCGACGAGTAGAATGGCACGCGCAGATGGACATCCACCAGCTTTGCCACCTGATCGACGAACGCCGCCGGCTGGTGCATCCGCGTGAGGATCGCGCGCGCTTTCTCCGCCCCAAGCGTCTCGTGTCGATAGAAATGCACTCCCGACTCATCGCTCGAGTACGTCTCCGGCTTCGCGATGTCGTGCAGGAGCGCCGCGTAACGCAGGAGCTTCTCCGGCGCGATGAACTCCACGGCATCGAGTGTGTGCTCGAGCACATCCTTCATGTGATGTCGCCCCGGCTCGGGGAGATGGAGAACCAGCAGCTCCGGCAGCACGTGCCCTGCCAGGCCCAGGCTCAGCGCTAGCCGGATTCCATCCCGCGGACGGGATGAAAGGAGGATGCCGTCCACTTCGTCCCGGATGCGCTCCCAGGAGATCCGCCGCAACTCGCCAGCCGACTCCGCAATGGCGACCGCAGCCACGGGGTCGAGATCGAAGCCAAGTTGCGCGCAGAAGCGCACCGCCCGCAGCATGCGCAGCGGGTCATCCGCGATCCGCTCCGACGCTGTGCCCAGGAACCGTACCAACCCCTCCTTCAGGTCACGCTGGCCGCCGAACGGGTCCAGCAGCTCATCGGTGTGCAGATCGCGAGCGATGGCGTTGATGGTGAAATCACGCCGGGCCAGATCGTCGCGGATGTCCGTCCCGAACGCCACCTGCGGCTTGCGCGTCACGCCGTCATAGGTGTCGGCGCGGAACGTGGTGATCTCGGCCTTCAGGCCATCCTTCTGCATGCCGACCGTGCCGAACTTCTCGCCGACGCCCCACATCGCATCTGCGAGCCGGCCAACTCGCTTCCGCGTCTCCGGCGGATGCGCGTCAGTGGCGAAGTCCAGATCCTTGCCCTCCCGCCCCAGAAGCTGATCGCGTAGGCTCCCGCCGACCAGAAAGAGTTGGCGGCCGGCGAAGGCCTGCAAGAGTTCCGCTATGAGTTCGTCGATCGTCATGGCGCGGCTGACTTCGTCGCGGCGTCAGCGCGTCCTGCCCACTCACCGCCCGTCACGCGGACAAGATCACCCAGCACAGGGAGGGGGCAGCGCGGCGACGTGGAAAGAGCGAATGGATATGATGCACACACCGTGAGCCTAAGACTTCCTGGGGAGGAACTCAGCGATGGCGAAGAAGGTTCGGATTGGCGTTGTTGGCGTCGGGGGAATGGGGCAAGGGCACTGCGATTACCTCGGTCCCGGCAAGCTCGATGTCGCGGAACTGACCGCGGTCTGTGATATCGTCCCTGCAGTTGCCAAGCAAGTCGGCGAGAAGTGGGGAGTCCCCCACTTCAGCAAGCACACCGACCTGCTCGACTCAGGTTTGGTGGACGCGATTCTTATCGCGACCCCGCACTACTTCCATCCGCCGATCGCCATCGACGCCTTCAAACGCAAGATCCACGTGCTCTCCGAGAAGCCGATCGGCGTCACCATCAAGCCCGTGAACCAGATGATTCGCGCCGCCGAGAAGAGCGGCTGCAAGTTCGCGGTTATGTTCCAGCTTCGCCACAAGCCCGAATACCAGGCCGCCAAGAAACTGATCGAGAGCGGCCGCATCGGCGAATTCCGTCGAGTCAACATGATCATTGCCTACTATCGCAGCCAGGCCTACTACGATTCGGGCGGCTGGCGTGCGACGTGGAAGGGAGAAGGCGGGGGCATACTGCTAAACCAGGCCCCTCATATGCTCGACGTTTTCACCTGGCTCACCGGCCGTCCGAAGACCGTCACCGGACAGACTCGCATCCGCATGCACGATATCGAGGTCGAGGACGAGGCATTCGCCTCCCTGGAGTACCCGAACGGCGCCCACGGCTACATTTACGCCGGCGTGAACGATACCCCCCAGTGTACCCGCCTCGAGATCTGCGGTGATAAGGGCAAGATCCTCATCGAGAGCCGCGGCTGGGACAAGGAGTCGCTGCACGTCTGGGAGGTGATTCCGCCGCTCAGCAAGTTCACCGTCGAGAACAAGTCGATGTGGGCGTCTCCGAAGGCCGAACTCATCGAGGTGCCCATGCAGGAGCGCGAGCAGGGCCACATCGCCGTCACCCGCAACTTCTGCAACGCTATTCTGCGCGACGAGCCCCTGGTCACGCCGGGTGCTGAGGGTATCTACTCCCTCGAGCTGGCCGACGCCATGATCCTGTCCAGCTACCGCAAGAAACCGGCGAAGCTCCCGCTGAATGCGAACGAGTACGAGGAGCTGATGGCCGAGCTGGTGCGCAAGTCCAAGACCAAGAAGGCGGTGACCGAACAGCGGATCACCGACACCGCCTTCGTTGAGAAGAAGCCGGCGAAGAAGAAGGTAGCCAAGAAGAAGTAGCGCAGGACTACCTCGTTGGGCAGGGGCTTCAGCCGCCTCAGGAGACTTGCCCCTGCCTTCACTATTCCAGACACGGAGAGCGGCATGAATCCGCTGGAAGAAAGCGCACACCTGCAGGTCGACTGGTCGAAGCTCGAAGCCCTTGCCGGGAAAGGGCTAGGTGTCGTCCCAGTCGCAGTACAGAATGCCGACACGCGCGAAGTCATCCTCGTCGCGTATGTGAACCAGCAAGCACTTGACGAATCCATCAGGACGAAGACAGCGACCTTCTGGAGCACATCGCGAGATGAGCTGTGGGTGAAGGGGAAGACATCGGGGGACACGTTCGAGTTATTGGAGATTCGCGTCAACTGCGAGCAAAACTCCATGCTCTACGTCGTCCTCCCCCGGCGCCAAAACATCTGTCATACCCAGAATCAGCAAGGTAAGGCGCGCAACTGCTTCTACCGGCGACTCGATATGGCGACGATGCAGTTGGTGAACCTCGACCCGTGACTGGTAGAGCAGGAGCGCGTCTCCTGCCCCCACCGTCGCTACCGCCCCGCGATCTCTAGCAGCCGCGTCAACTGGAGCCGGAAATACGTCACCACCACGAACAGCATCCACGCGCTCACCAGCACCTGCACCCACCACCGGTCCAATGGCCCGCTATTGCCATCTTGAGCGGAGCGAGGAACTCCGCCGCTGGGCGGGGACTTGCCCCTGTTACCATCATCGCGTCGCCTCATCGCCCACCATCCAATACGATCAGCTCGCTCGTCACCCGGTCCCTGCCCGCGATCTCTGTTCGCGAGATATGGCTCCCATACCGCCCCGGATGCACTACCATTGCATTCCCTGGCTCCTGCTCCGCGAAGTCGCGGTGGCTGTGACCTCCGAGCACCAGGTCGACCTCGGGAATTGCCGCCAGCTCCCGGTCAATGCGAAAACCGCAGTGCGATAGGCATACCACCAGATCCGCCTCGCGTCTGAGCTGGAGCGCCAACTCCCCCGCGGTTTCCGCCGGATCGCCGAACACGAAGCTGGTCACCTTCGCCCATGCCGACCCTGGCCGAGTGATCTGAGGCGCAAGCCCGATCACCGCCACCCGCGGCGGCCCTAGGAATACCATATACGGCCTGACCTTCGCCGGTAGGGGAGGCCGCTTCGGCACAAGATTCGCCGCGAGCACGGGGAACGCCGCGTCCCGGAGCTTCCGCTCCAGCATCTGGCGATTCGGATGCGACTCCCGATTCCCCATCGCTATCGCGTCATACCCGATCTCGGCCATCAGCCGCAGGATGGGCTCGCCCTTCGGCGAGAACCCCAGATTCCCCGCAGCCACCGCGTCCCCGGCATCGAGAAGTAGCGCCCCGGGGTGTCGCCGCTTCAACTCAGCGATCTGCTCCGCCGCGGCCGGCTTCAGCCTGTTATGGAAATCCGACGTATGGAAGATCAGCGCGGCAGTCACAGCGCGCTCACCCCGGCTCTTCTACCACGCGACATACCCGTGCTTCCGCAGGAACTCGAAGTACTCCAGCATCCCGCCCCCATTCGGGTCTATCTGCTTCGCCAGTTCATCCGAAGTCAGAGTGCGCTCTCGCCGCAGCTCCCGACCTGCCAGATAGCACGCCTCCGCCAGCGACCGCTTCCCATCACACCAGCCCAGCACCGAGAATAGGGCCGATGACCAGCGCGGGTCGGGCCGCCCACCGCGCTCTGCCAGTGGCACGCGGTCCAGCGTGAGAGGCCCGCGCACGAGCCGGCGGGGCCGGATGGCCGAAAGCGTAGAATCCAGATCCGGCTCGCCTGACCGGTGTTTCGGCTTACCGGCTCTGCGCGCGAGCGCGTCCGCCTCTGCTCTGCCCGCCCGGCGAAGATCGTTCTGGAGTGCGCGAACGTGGGCACGCACGCCCGGCCGCTCAGGCCTCGAGACCAGCTTCATCACCGACCCTACGGCCTCTGCCTGGCGATCCGCCAGATATGCCAGTTGGTGCATTGAGTCATCGGGGCCGCCCGCGCCGACTCGCTCGATTTCCGCGGCGCCCGCCGCCGCGAGCGCAGCTTTCCCTCGGGCGGCTGTCAGATAGGCGAGATCGACCGCTTCGCTCGCGCCAGCGTTCGCGATGGTATACACATACGCGGCCGTCATCTCGGCGACTGCGGCCAGTTGTTTCGCGTCGAGCATATCCATCGTGTCCGCCGACGTATGCCAGGTGCGGCTATGCGCGCCGAGCCACGGACATGGAATGCCGATGCTCGGATCTGCGATGAGATTGTCGGCCGCGCCGAAGGGACCGACGCCGCGCCACGGGTACCCGGGCTGCCCACGCATCGCCTCCTGCCCCAACGCACCCAACAGTGAGTCCGTATAGCTCATAGTGGCGTGCGGATTGCCGAAAACCGTGAGTGGTCTCGCCATCAGTCTCGGATCGCCGGCTGGCGAATCGAGGCAGATCGCCGCGATCGTCTTTCGAGCAGCCGGGTTCGTCTCCGCCCAGTGGAGCGTCGTATAGCACTCGGAGACGAATAAGCACCTGATCGTACGCTTCGGCGGGGACAGTTTCCCATCAGAGATCAGCCGCTGAAGGGCACGCATCACCTCGATCATGATCGCAACGCCGGACGCATTGTCGATCGCGCCCTGCTCGAACTGGTGCCCCAGCATCAGCACTTCCTCATCGGCGCTACCCGGGATGGTGCCGGTGATCGTCGGGAGCGTTCCCTCGATGAGAGACGACCGAACCACTGCTCGCGCCCGTAGCGTCTCGCCGGCCCGGAGTCGCGCTCGCAGTTGCTCGCCCTGGCGGGGAGAGATGAGGAACCCCCATGCGCGAGTGTCGTGGGCGTGGAAAGCCCATCCCCCGGGGTCATCGCTCCAGCCGTTTTCCCAGGAAACCGCGTCCGGCAACCGGGGAAGGTCGGACAGGATGCCGATGCCGCCGCGCTCGACGACAATGCGCTTGGCCTGTCGCGGACTCGCAGATGTGAACACGATCTTGTTGCGGATTTTCTCCGGCGTATAGCTTCTGAGGTCGGCGGCATCGGCTATCCAGACAATATCGGCCTCGACGCCGTCAGGCGGCGTTGGCGCGCTCCACATCGCCAGGCATTGCGGAACGGCAGCGCGGTCCGCGGCCCGCTGCACGCCGCCATCTTCGCCGATCACGTCGAATGTCGCTCCCTCAGCCTCCCAGGCCAGCGGCATCATCCAACTGCAGAAGATGCTCCTGCCGTCGGCCGGCGTGCGCAGAATCTCGACGCCGCTCAACCCCGCCTCTCGCAGCCGCCGCGCGCTGAAGCGCGCGCTCTCGTGGAATTTCGAGAACGTGAACCAGCGATCCATCGAATGAATCGCCCCCGCATCCTCCAGCGCCCGCGCTCCATCGAGAGCCGGTCCTATAAGAGAGAGCAGATCACGGAACACGCTATCCTCCGGCCAGACGAATCATCACTCACCGGGCACATTCCGCGTCTCATCCGCCTTACCTCCTCACCGTGGCCGGCAATCGTACGCCCACTGCCGGGAAGGAACGCCATTTCCGCCCGCAGAACATCTATGTCGACTGCCCGCGTCAGCAGCGCTGACAACGGCGGGCGCTTTTTTTCAGGACTCAAGCAGGAGGCATTCCCGTGTCCCAAGCGATCACACCCAAGCGGGTGCCGAAAGTCAAGACGAAGTACCGCAGCATCCAGACCGCCATTCCGGCGCCGCAATCCATCCCCATCCTCGAACAACTCCGCCAGGTTGAACCCCAGTCGATGCAGGGGCAGCCCCCCATCGTCTGGGATCGCGCTGATGGCTTCCAGGTTCACGATGCATGGGGCAATACCTGGATCGACTGGAGTTCAGGCGTTCTCGTTGCCAACGCGGGGCACGGCCGTCCCGAGATCGTGCGCGCTATCACTGAGGAAGCCAAGAAGACGCTTCTTCACAACTACTGCTTCCCCAGCGAGATCCGCGCGCGCCTGGTGCAGAAGCTCTCGAGTATTGCGCCGCGGCCGCTTGAGAAGGTGTTCCTGCTCACCACCGGCGCAGAGACCACCGAGTGCGCGATCAAGCTCGCGCGAACCCACGGCCGCGCCGTAGGGGGCGACAAGAAGATCGCCGTCGTCAGTTACGAAGGCGCCTTCCACGGCCGCACCCTCGGCGCCCAGCAGATAGGCGGCATCCCCGCGCTCAAAGAATGGATCGTCAACCTCGATCCTGATTTCGTCCAGGTGCCATTCCCGGACGGCTTCCGCGGTGCTGACGAGAAGTTCAGCACCTTTCTCAGTGCCCTGGAGCAGAAGGGCTTTGGCCCGGATCGCATTGCCGGCGTGATCAGCGAGACCTACCAGGGCGGCAGCGCCGGTTTCATGCCGAAGCAATACGCTCAGGACCTGGCCGCCTGGTGCAAGAAACACGATATCGTTCTCATCATGGATGAGGTGCAGGCCGGCTTCGGCCGCTGCGGCACTATGTGGGGGTTCGAGCACTACGGCATCGTCCCCGACATCGCCTGCTGCGGCAAGGGCATCACCAGCGGCCTCCCGCTGTCGGCCGTGCTCGGGCGAGCCGACCTGATGGATCAGTATCCTCCGGGCAGCATGACCTATACCCACACTGGCAACCCCATCTGCGCCGCCGCCGCCCTCGCCAACGTCGATATCATCGTCAACGAGAATCTGGCAGCCAAGGCCGCCGATGCCGGCGCGGTCCTCCACGGGGGTCTCCAGAAGATCAAGGACCGTCACCCCGACATCTGTGGCGCGCTCATGGGCAAGGGCATGGTCGCAGGGCTACACATGGTCAAGCCTGGCGGCCGGGAGCCCGACGCTGAACTCGCGGGGAGAATCGTCGACCTCTGTATCGAGAAGGGCCTGCTCATGTTCCATCCCGTCGGGTTCGGAAGCGCCACTGTAAAGATCTGCCCGCCGCTCATTACACCCATCGACGCCGTGAAAGAAGCCCTCGGCGTTCTCGAGGAAGCAATCAAGGAGGCGCTCTAATGGCTTGGAACGGTCGCCTGAACGTTCTGCTGATCGGCGGCGGCATGATCAGCCAGGAAGTGGTGCTGCCGACGCTGCTTCAGGAGCGGCGCCGCGGCATCATCGGCGACATCGCCGTTTCCGCCCTGAACTCGAAGATCACCAAGCAATGCCAGGATCTCTTCCCGGGCGAGGAGTTCGCGACCTACCCCGACCCCGCGAAGTACAAGCCCGATGACAACCAGCCCGCCCTCTATCGCGAAGGGATGGCGAAGTTAGGCCAGCATGGCGTCGTTGTCGTCGCTACTCCCGATCACATGCACACTGCCATGACCCTCGAAGCGATCGACGCGGGCTATGACGTGGTCGTGATGAAGCCCCTCTGCCTGAAGGTCAACGAGGCCCAGCAAGTGATCGAGGCCGCGGAGAAGCGGAAGACCTACGTCGCCACCGACTACCACAAGCGCCTGGACCGCGCCATTCGCCTGGCGCGCTACCGGGTCCGCAAGGGCGACCTCGGCGAGATGCTGCACGGGCACGCCTGGATCGAGGAGCCGAAGTACATGCCCCTCAACTTCTTCGGTCTCTGGGCCGAGAAGTCCAGCCCGTTCGAATACATCGGCGTGCACTACGTTGACGCCTACTACTTCATCACCGGCCTCGTCCCCAAGCGCGTCGCCGCCTGGGGGCAGAAGAAGTTTCTCCCATCCAAGGGCAGCGACGCCTACGATGCGGTGCAGGCCATAGTCGAGTGGAACGACGGCTCGGTTCTCTGGGTTCAGACCTCCTGGGTCTGCTCCGAGAAGAACTCCGCCATGACCAATCAGGGCCTACAGATCAGCGGCACCCTGGGCGAATACTGGGCGGATCACAAGTTCCGCAACCTGCACATCCTTACCGACGGCGAAGGCTTCCAGCAGATCAACCCGAACTTCTTCAAGCACTACAATAGCTGGGAAGACGGCACCGACATTGAGTACGTCGGCTACGGATTCGAGAGCATCTCCCGCTGGCTGCGGGACATCCATCTTCTGCACCTTGAGACCGAGGGCAAGTCCAAAGACGACGCGCTCAACCACCGCACCCACCGCCTCGCCGAATGGGAAGCGGGCCAGCGCCCCCTCCCGCGTCAGGCACTCATCGGCGTCGCCGTCAACGAAGCCGTCCGCATGAGCCTCGCCAACAACAACGCCTACATCGCCTTCGACGAGAACTGGTACCCGAAGCTGGCGTGAGCAAGCGGCAGCGCGGAAGCCTTGATCGCGTAGGGCAGGAGCATGTCTCCTGCCCTATTGCTTCTCTGCGTCCTCTGCGGTTCCGCGGTTACTTCCTCACCTCCAACACCACCGGCTTCCACGGATCGAGCGCCACTTCCACCCGATCCGTCTTCCCGAACTCACGTCCCGATAGCAGCTCCTTCACCTCCACCGATTGCCCGAAATCCACGGTCAGCTGCTCCGGCTTCTCGAACCGCGAGTTGTCCGTGAACCCCAACTCCCCCAGTTCGCTCACCGCGTACTCGGGGTTGCGCATGATCGCGACGTACCGGCAGCCCTCTCCTGCGTACGTGATCACCTCACACCCCACCGGCGCGCCGGGCTCACCTGTCACCTTCACCGCGGGTGTCACGCCGGACTTGCGCAGAATGTCGCTGACGATCCCGCGCAGATCGCCACCCTTGCCCACGAGACGATCTTTGGGATAGTCGATCGGTGAGATGTTCAGGTAGACTGTCCTGCCCTTTTCGATACTCCGTTCCACGATCACCGGCACGTTATTGACCATAGGGTTCATCTTCACCGGCGTGTTCACCATTGCCGTCGGCTTGCCCATTATCAGGCCCAGCGTCAGCTCGGCCGGCCCGATTGTCACCTGGCGCCTGTCGCGCACGAACCCGATGCCCTCGCTCTTCTCGGGCTGCTCGACCATGTACTCGCTCGGCCGAGAGACGCCGAACAACCCATCGAGCACGCCCGTCTTCCGACGTTTGGCATGCTCGTCGAACACCCCCGGCAGGAAGTCCGCTATCACCGTGCCGCCGTTCCGCACGAACGCCTCGATCTGCGCCGCCTCCTCCTCGCCTATCGCCAGCGATTCTGGCAGCACCAGCACCTTGTATCCGAGTTCGCCCAGCTTGCCCGCTTCGATCTGCTCCGCCGAGACGAAATCATACTGCAGACCCAGGTCCTCGACCAGCTTCATCCACCCATTGCGCACCCGCGCGATGCCCGAGTGTACGCCTTCATACGACGAGAACCGCCGTATCCACGTATCGCCGTCTGGCCGCGAGTCGATCATCCATGCCGCCTGAATCGACGGATGGGAGTAGTGAATGGCAATCTGCGCACGGTCCCGCGTCGCATTCATGATCGCCTGCGCCGCCGGGCCGCGGAGTTCGGCGAACAGATCAGCCATGCCGGCCACCCAGGGCTTCGGAGTCAGTTGAGGCGACGAGTAGTCGAACCAATCGCTGCTGCACCAGATGATCGAGCCGCGATCGCCGTTCAGCAGCAGGTGCCACAGCCGCCTGCTCGCTGGCTTCGCGTCGTGCTCGAAGATGGTGGCGTACATTGGGGCCCCGGCCGGCAGGAACGAGCGGAAGATAGCGTGTGAGCCGCCGATGTCGTATGGCTCAACCCAGTCCACCGCGTGCGACAGCCGCCACAGGTCATAGCCGCCGAACGCGGCCGGCATCTGCGCGCCCTCTAGCCCGGCCGGTGTCTTCGGGTCGATTTCGTGGAGCCAGCGGCGGAACTGGTCCACCGTCTCCGCGTAGGTGACATCCATGAACGTCCGATGATCGGCCCACGGGGAGTAGTTCTCGCTGCCCTTCTTCTCTCGTTCCTTGATCTCGTAGGTCGTCATCGGCTGCACATCGTCCCAGGTCGCGAACTCCGTCTCCCACTCCGCGTTCAGCTTGTCGAGCGTGCCGTACTGCTGCTTCAGCCAGTCTCGGAACGCAGCCAGCGCATACCCGGAGAAATCGTAGTCCATTGGACTGGCGAAGCTGGTGATCGAGCACTCATCACCGATGTCGTACAGCAGCGGGTTCAGGCCCACGTACTGCCGCGCCGCGCCCTGCAGGATCCCCTTCGCTTCCCCAAGGTAGTCCGGGTCCTGGAGGCTGGGCTTTCGGATCAGGTAGCGCTTGTCACGGGTCTTTGCATAGCCATTCCAGTCATCTTCGTACACCTTGTGAGCTTCATGGAGGAACCCGATGCGGTGGATGTTCTCGACATAGTAGTCGAAGCCGTGCTGCAGAGGCGCGTCGGGAAGATCGCCCCGCGACACCTGCACCGCGGTAACGTCTAGATCGTGCATGCGCTGAAAGAAGAGGTCCTGGTTGCTGGTGTAGCCATCCAGCACCCACATGATGACCTGATAGCCGCTAGGCGGCTGAGGAGGCATAGCGCTACACGTTCCGAGCAGGAAACATAGAGAGATGCCTATGGCGAAAAGGCAAAACAGAGCAGAGCGCATCGGGTAAGCCTCCCTTCTGCAGCTTGCCGCGAGAGCGGCCCGCGGTGCTTCGCGCCGCCTGTACCGAGGCGGAGGCGACTGGCAGCAAGCGGCGACGCCGACACAACCGATCGTTGGTGGCAGGCATGGCCACATCTTCTCCGGCCCAGCGGGTCTTCCTGGGGGCAGTAGAAAGAGTAATGAGGGGGGCAGTCTGGCATCGACGCGGGAGAAGCAGGGAAGGCAGCCTGGCGACAGTAGGCCGCTGTATCCCTGCTTCTCTCATCCGAAAAGGAGACGATGTACCCGTCTCATTCCACATTGGAACGCCCACTTTGAGATCGGCCTCCCATGGCTCAGCCTTCCGCTGTTCGAGGCGGCGCCGTCGCCCCCGTGTCCACACCGTGGCCCGCGAAAGGAGAACCCGTCACGGAGAAGTAGGAATCATCATGGCCGATCCACGACACATCCTCTCCAACTACAACATCGGCGAGGTGCGCGAAATCCACCCCGCTGGCGGCACCGCCGGGAAGTGCTGGCGGGTAGTCTCGGCCGCAGGCTGTTACTTCCTGCGGCTTCGCGGGCCCCGGACGAGTTCACGTGCTGCGCTGGAGTTCGATCATGGTCTCCGCAGGCACCTCGTCGCCCGCGGCGTGCCGACGGCCGCGCCGATCGTAACGAACGCGAATGACACCTGGGTATTGGAAGAGGGCCGCGCGTTCGAGCTCTACCCGTTCGTGGGTGGCCATGCGTTCAAAGGGTCCCGCAGCGAGTTGACCGACACTGCACATGCGCTCGCCCGATTCCACACGGCCGCCGCCGACTATCCCGCGAGGGGCAGCTACAATCCCATTCCGACCCAGTTCGCGATCGCCGCTCCCGATATCGGCGGAAGCGACCGGTTCGACGACCCCGGGCTGATGGTTGCGGCGCTGGGGCAGTTTGCACGCGCCGAGCCCGGATTCGAGTACGCCGTTGAGCAGGCCGGAGCGCTGGCTGGGTCCTACGGCGCAGCCCTGTACGACCGGCTGCGGCGCTGGCTCATCCACGGTGACTACCACCCCGGGAACCTTCTTTACTCGATGTCAGGCAGGGTGGCCGGCATCTTCGACCTCGACTGGGCGTGCGAGCACACCCGCAGCCGCGACCTTGCAGACGGCATCTACTACTTTGCCACTCCGCGTGAGGCATTTGACAACACCAGCATCGAGTCCATGACCGAGGCGACTGAGCTGAACTTCGATAGCGCCGTGTTGTTTGTGAAGACATACGCCGAGCATGCCCCGCTGGATCCAGATGAGGTGCGCGCGATTCCGCTGGCCCTGCGCGCCAGGTGGCTGGCGGAACGTCTAGAGGGGTCAGCGAAGGTTCCACCGGAGCGAAGGGCCTGGTTCATCACCCGCGATCTGGAGCGCCCGCTCCAATGGCTGGACGCGCACGGCGATGAGTTCGTGCGCGCGGTGCTTCGCTCGTCGTCATCCAGGAGGTTCACCGTTGGCACGGTACGTCACAGTCGGTAGCGTTTCGCAGTACCTCGGAGGCGCGGACTCCGCTGCCCGTCACGATGAGGCCGCGGCGCGCCTCCCGCGCGCAGTTCAGCTGCGCGCTTGGACCGCGCGGCGGAACGCGCCGGAGCAGAAGGGATAACCAATGCCGCGTGGTTCACGCGGCGCAGAACGATCACCTCAATTGGCAAAGGAACGCACAGTGGGATCAACACTCTGGGATCACTACGCGCGCGTCGCCCGGCGCATCAGCGACCATGCCCTGGAAGATGTCACCACCCTTGAGCAATGGCAGCGGCAGCGAGAAGTGCGTCTGAAGCAATTCCGCACCATGATGGGCCTCGAGCCGATGCCGAAGCGCTGCGATCTCAACCCGCGGGTCTTCGGCGATTTCTCCGGCGGCGGCTACCGTGCCGAAAAGGTGGCTTTCGAGATACTCCCGGATGTCCACGCGGCCGCGAACCTCTATCACCCCGACCCGATGCCCGCAGGCCGCCTGCCTGCCGTTCTCTATGTGTGCGGACACCATGTCATCGGCGTCCAGGCCTATCAGGCGCATGGCGCGATGTGGGCGCGGAGGGGATACGTCTGCCTCGTCCTCGACACCATAGAGCAGCACGACAACCGCGGCGATCACCACGCGCTCTTCTACGGCGTCCGGCCCGACTGGGTTTCCCGAGGCTATGTGCCTGCCGGCGGTGAGCTGTGGAACTCGATGCGGGCGGTGGACTTCCTGCTGTCATTGCCCGAAGTCGATCCCGGGCGCGTTGGCGTGACAGGTCTATCCGGCGGCGGCGCCCATAGCTTCTTCCTCCCCGTCGCCGACGAGCGCATCAGGTCCGCCGCGCCGTTGTGCGGAGTCGACACCCTCAAGTTCTTCATCGGTGACTGGCACTGGCTGCATCATTGCGACTGTATGTTTCCATACAATATCTTCCAGCAGGACTCGTCTGACTGGGCCGCTCTCGTCGCGCCCCGTCCACTCCTCCTCGGCTTCGCTAGCGAAGACGGCCTCTTCTCCCCCGCCGGCTACAAGCTCCTCGTCGAGCGCACTCGCCGCATCTACTCCCTCTACGGAGCAGAAGACGCCTGCCAGCTCTTCGAGTACCCCGGCCCTCATGGATACAAGCCGGAGACTATCGAGGCCGTCAACCGCTGGTTCGACCGCCACGTAGCCGGCCAGGACCGCCCCGCGATCGCGCTCCCCGATCCTGTTCACAGCGAGGGAATCACCACCGTATTCAATGGCGCAACCCCCGCGCGCGACCACCTCGATCTCCTGCCTGAGCTGCTTCAGCCCCGAGCCGGCATTGCCCTGCCGGCCAGCCTGGAGGAAGTGACGGAACGTCGCGCGCAGGTGAAGGGCGACCTACTGGCAGGCCTTCTATCCTCATTGGCGCGCGCCGATGATCGTCTCGAAGTCGGCCTCCCAGGCGATTTCCTCGCCGATGAGCGTCGCTACCTCAGGTACCACGGCCGAATAGACGGCATGGATGTCCGCATCGAAATCCTTCTTGCGGAGAACGTAACCGGCAAAGCCCTCGTCGCGCTGGCGGAGCCGGGTCAGACCGCGCTCGACCTGTGGAGCACAGTCGTTGGCCACTCCGGCGGTCACTCCGTCGTCACCATTGAGGGGAGGGGAGCCGGATACAGCGGGTATGACCGAAGCAGCCACAGCATGCGCGCTCACATGTTGCGAGCCGGTGCCTTCGTCGGCATGACTGAGACTATGCTCTCCATTCGCGATCTGACGCTCGCGCTTGAATTCCTTCGCGCGCTCCCCGAACTAGCGGGCCAGCAGATCTACCTCTACGGCCGCGGCGACGCGGGTGTCGCATGCCTCTATACCGCTCTGCTCGACGATGCCGTGGCCGGAGTAGTGGCCGACTCGGCGCCGCGGACTCACCTTGAAGGAGCCCACATCCCGGGCATACTGCGCACGCTGGACATCCCGCACGTTATCGGCCTGCTCGCGCCCCGGCCGGTCGGCCTCGCCTCCTTCGGCCGCGTGCGCTCATTCTGGCCGGAGCGGCTCTACACCCGGCTGGGCTGTCCGGACCGCCTGGCACAGGGCGACCTCGCCTCGGCTATGCAGAGAGTGCTGCAGGCATGATAGAGCTGACGCCTGCCGGCGCAGCGGATCTCGCGCATGGCCCTGCTTCGCGGGCCGTGCGCGATGTGGGTCTCGCTCGCGTACCGTTGTAGAACACGCGTACGCGCCGGCACAAATGGCCGCGAGGCAGCGTCTTCTCAATACGGTAACATGCGGTTACACTGTCTGCTGTGGGTCTTCTGGGGGCGTGGCCAAGTGGTATGGCAGGGCCGTAATGGCGCTCTCGCTGGTTCGACTCCAGCCGCCGCGTCCACCCCCGCACGTACTCGGGGCATGTCACTTCTGAGGACAGCCGCTGAACGTATAGCTGTACAGATCGAAGTCCGCGGAGTCCGACGCCAGGCGCAATTCGTGTACCGCAAAGGGACCGCGGATCACGTTGTACATGCGCGGGAAATCGACTATCAAGTACGAGCCCCCGGAGTCGTACTTGATATCGTCCCCCCTTGTGTTCCTGGGGATCGGCCTGCCGTCGAGGGTCGCGTACACCCGATAGTCTCGGCCCCCCGGTCTGTCGACCACGACATTCACCTCGCTTGCACGGTAACGCATGGTGATAGAGTCGCGCAGATCCTTCGTCGTTCGCCCATGCTGTAGGCTCTGATAGCGCGGGATGAACACCCCGTTGACGCAGATCTTCCCCTCTGATCGCGTGCGCGGATCGGCGAACTGGATCGCCCGATCCAGCTTCCACCCGCTGGGCAGGTTGCCGAGGGAATGATACTCTGGGTGCGGATTGGTGTACTGCTCCGGCGTCTCGTCTTGGCAGGCCACATTCGGCCGATCGCCCGGGCGCACCGGCGGCAGCGGCTTCGGGAACTCCGCATTCGGGTGCGTCTTGTGCAGCAGCTTCTGGATCAGCAGCTCTGTCTCTTGGTAGTCGCCCTCCCCCTGGTGCTGCGACACCAGCTTGCCGTTCTGATCGAAGATGTACTTCGAGGGCCAGGTATGCTCGTGGTACGCCCGCCAGTTCCTGTATCCCGGGTCGTTCAGGATGGGGCAAAGGCTACCTGATGTGCCTCGCCTCCGTCCTCTGGACGATGAGCCCGGTGGTGCTGGCCCTGTTCGCGGTAGCGGTAGTGGTGCATCACAAGGTCATCGTAGCTGAGGAGGCGTACCTGGCGTCGGAGTTCGGCGAGGCATGGGGGCAGGATTCGAGCCGAGTCCGGCGTTACGTGTAACGGCAGGCCACTCTCTCGGCCTGCAACTGGGAGGCTGTCTGCGCCTGGCGGACATCCTGTCAGCCGCGTATCCGGTGTCGGTTTTTCCTCACGCGGCTCCGGCATTGTCCAGTATCGGCCTTGACGCTGCCCGCAGCCCGTCCAGAATGGGACGGAAGGGCCATGGTGAGATGCCGACTGGGACCCGTCGGAGTATTGCCCCTCGGGGTAGCTATGTTCTCGTTGTCGGGGCGTACATTCTCCTCAGCCTTGCGGACATGTCGCTTTCGTCGATCTCCTTCGTTCTTGGCGTCGGCGAGGCCAACCCGCTGCTGGCGCTGGCCGGCCGTTCCGATCTTTTCATCCCCGCCAAGCTGCTGTTGACCGGATTTGTTGCCTGGCTTCTGATCTGGCTCTACCCGCGCCCATACGTCAGGCAGACTGCGTGGTTCGCGGTAGTGCTCATGGCGGCGGTTGTGGCGTACCACCTCTGGGGATTGCACGCGGTATTGTAGAGCTAGGCTGACTGCTGAGCCTATAGGCTCTTTGGCCGCGCCCGCTGATCAGGCCTCTCCGGCGGCTCCGTCAGTGCCGATGCAGACCCACAGTAGGATCATGTTGGCAAGGCGACGGCGCTGTATCCGGAGAAGTAACGTACTGCATCGAGAGTCTTGCGCCTGCGGTTTTCGATTTCTGGGGCACGAGGGAGAGAGAATGTATGTGGTAGGTGGGTCGCCGCTCTGCGTCTGCTTGCTCTGCGCTATCATCCTGGTATCGGGACGGGTGGCAAGCGGGGCTCAAGACGAGGACCTGCAGAAGGTGAAGAGCAGCTTCGTGAGCTACGAAACCGGCGCTGACGCTGACCGGACTGACCCCGTCGTGGCCGCGTCTCTTCGCGACGTTGAGCGGTCAGCTGGCAGAGCGCTTGGCTCGATGCGGCCGGATGGGAGCTGGAGCGACATCGACTATTCCGCGTCACCGGATCAGGAAGCGCGCCTGTCCCGGCATCTCGGCCGAATCGAAACACTGGCGCGTGGCTTCCGCACACCTCGGCAGTCTCTCTGCGGCAGCCCGGATATCGCGCCGGCGATCGAGAAGGCTCTCATCTTCATCCACCCTCTCGTCGGCCAAGACTGCGCCAAGCCCGGCAACTGGTGGTACTGGCAGATCGCCATGCCGGGAACGCTTGGCCGAACGCTGCTGCTGATGGAGGGGCATCTGTCCCCGGCCACAGTCGCAGATGTCAAGGCGACGATGCGGTACCTGTTGATGGAGGATGAGCTGGACCCACCGCGCCCGAGCCAGGGAGGGTACTGGCATCGGACGCTGCTGCCGGTGACCGGCCCCACGGCGAAGAACACAGGCCTCCGCGCTGGGCAGAATCGAATCTGGGTGGCGATGAACCATCTGTACCTGGCGCTGCTGACCAATGACCGGCGGCGGGCCGGCGTGGCGCGCGATGCATTCGTCGCGGAGTGCCAGGTGCAGAAGGGCGAAGGTATCAAGGAGGATTTCTCCTTCCATCAGCACGGCCCGCTGCTCTACACCGGGGGCTATGGTCGAGGTTTCAGCGAGGATGTGGCCCAGTATATCTGGATCACGCGCGGCACGCGGTACCAACTCCCCGAGGCCGGCCTCGACACCTTCGCGCGCTATGTCCTGGATGGCGCCGTGTGGTGCATCTTTGAGAACTACTACGACCCCTCGGTGCGGGGCCGCGAGATCACGCGCGGCAATGACCGGCCGATGGGAGTGCCGCTCTCGTTACTGGTGCTGTCCAATGTGCCGAATCCGCGGCGCGAGGAGGCAATCGGCCTCGCGAAGAGCTTCCACCGGACCAACCCGTCGTACCGGATGTCGACTGCGTCGCTCTGGTCAGCAATCAAGGACGCGCCCATTCCCGCTTCGCTGCCGGCCGGCCACAGGCACTATTGGGAATCCGACTACACCGTCCACCGCCAGCCGAGCTTCTTCGCGTCCTTGCGAATGTTCTCCGACCGCACGAAGGCTGCCGAACTAATCGACGGCGAAGGCCTAGCATCCTGGCACCAGTCCGACGGGCTGCTCTGGGTTTTCCTGCACGGTGGCGACTACGTCACCCACGATGTCATGGCGACGATGGACTGGCTGCGCCTGCCGGGGACCACCGTGGAACGGAAACAGTTGAAGCCGGCGGAGGGTTACGACACGCCTCCCCGGCCGGCGAAACGCGCCTTCGTCGGCGGGGTTTTCACCGACACCCATGGCGCGTCGGCGATGGAACTGGCGGCCGCGGCCTCGCCGCTGACCGCCAAGAAGAGCTGGTTCTTCTTCGATGACGAGATCGTCTGCCTGGGAAGTGACATCGAGTGCCCGAGTAGCAACACAGTAGAGACCATCGTCAACCAGCGGACGCTGACAGATGCGGCAGCGCCGCTGACCGTAGATGGGCGGGTGAAGCCCTCCTCGCTGCCTTGGAGCGAGGAGATGAGCGAAGCCAAGTGGGCGCACTGCGAGGGGATCGGTTATTCCTTCCTTGAGCCGCAGCGTGTGATGGCGAAGCGAGAGATGCAGACAGGCTCGTGGGGCGCGCTGAGCGAAACACAGAAAGACACGGCCCGCTCGAACCCGTTCTTGACGCTCTGGATCGATCACGGGGCCCACGCGACCGGCGCCTCATATGCCTATGCAATCCTTCCCGGAAAAACCGCGGCGCAGACTGAGGCATACGCGGCCGCGAACGAGGCCACCATCCTGGCGCACGACAGCAGAGCGCACGCGGTCGGGCAGAACCGGGGGAAGATGGTCGGGGTAGTCTTCTGGGAGCCGGGATCGGTCGGGATAGTATCTGCCGATCGCGCCTGCATCGCGTTCTACGAGGAGACCGAAGATGGTCTCGTGCTCGCGGTCAGCGACCCCACACACCAGGCGAGTACGTTCCACGTGACGATCGCGGAGCCGCTCACGCTGGTACAGGCTCCCGCAGGGGTCAGCGGTGAGGTGGTGGACGGCAAAACTGTCGTCACCTATCGTGCAGAGAATGGCAGGAACTACGTCGCGCGCCTCGCCCGCGCCCACTGATTCGCGATTGTATCGCACGCAAC
>JBEKKD010000014.1:0-20146 GCA_050010895.1 Armatimonadota bacterium | reverse complement strand
CCGATGGCGGAACGCGCACGGCCTCCGTCACCGGCGCCTACGTCGCTCTCGTCGAGGCGCTGAAGCGACTGCAAAGCGACGGCGTCTTCGCGAAGCTGCCGATCTTCGATGCGCTCGCCGCGGTGAGCGTCGGGATCGTCTCGGGCGATGTCGTGCTCGACCTGAACTACGCCGAAGATAGCATGGCCGCGGTTGATATGAATGTGGTGATGACCGGCGGCGGGAGATTCGTCGAGGTGCAGGGCACGGCCGAGGGAATGCCGTTCACCCGCGAGCGCATGGATGAGATGCTCGCACTGGCCGGAGACGGGATCAAGCAGTTGCTCGCGGCCCAGGGAAAGGCACTCCAAGAGGGCGGCGCGTGAGCGCGCCGCAGCGCATCGTCGTCGCCAGCGAGAACCGATCGAAGGCCGCAGAGATCGCCGAGATACTGGCCGGCGAGGGGCTGGCGATGGAGGTCGTGAGCCTGGCCGACTTCCCCGATGTCTCGCTGCCGCCGGAGACAGGCAGCACGTTCGCGGCGAATGCCGCGGTGAAGGCCAAGCAGGCCGCGCAGGCGACCGGAGTGCCCGCGATAGCGGACGATTCCGGGCTGGAGATCGATGCCCTCAACGGTGAGCCGGGCGTTCGCTCTGCGCGCTATGCCGGCGAGGACGCCACCGACGAGGACAGGTACCGCAAAGTCCTGGGCCTGTTGGCCGACGTGCCCGACCATCGTCGCCGAGCGCGATTCCGATGCGCCGCCGCATATGCCGAGCCGGGCGGTGATGTGATGCTGGCGGAGGGGACGTGCCAGGGACGGATAGCGAAAGAGGCGGCAGGCTCGGGCGGGTTCGGCTACGACCCGGTGTTCATCCCGGATGGCTACAGCGTGACCATGGCGCAGCTCACGCCGGCCCAGAAACATCGCATCAGTCATCGGGGCCGCGCCTTCCGCCTGCTCGCCCAGATGATCCGCGAGCATCTCACAGGCGCCGGCGGGGCCGATTCCGATTGACGCTTCGGAGGCCCCTGGCTATACTCGACATGTCGGGGCGTAGCGCAGCTTGGTAGCGCGCCTGCCTTGGGCGCAGGAGGTCGTGGGTTCGAGTCCCGCCGCCCCGACTCTCGTCTTCGAGGCATTCCGGACCCTCCGCCATACCCGATCTTGGTAGGAATTAGCTCGCCTTTTCGGCAGCACCCATCGCGCCTAGCGATGTGTGCGCCGCGCGCGGCGGCGCTACTCAAATCTCCCTTTCTTGACCCGAGGTTCCAGACTGAACTGGCGTCCGCCGACCTTCACTGTGGCGCCAACTGCGCCGGTGAACTCGATCTCGGCGTCGCCTACTCGCACTCCCAGGGACCCGTTCCCGTAGATCGGACTCGATGGGCGCGGGTCCCCGGTCGTCATCACGTGCAGGAAGACATCCTCTTTGCGCGGACTGGAGGGCGACACCTCGATCCGCCACCTGTTCGCCGTGTCGGAGAGTCGGGTGCCGCTCGGCGCGAATGTGTGGCCGCCATAGGTATACCCCTCGACGGCCTTCACCTCCGGCTGCTCTGGCAATAGGCTCTGCACCGTCAAGTGACCCGCACCGTTCACGATCGTGAAGGTCCGTCCGTCGATTATCGGTTCGAAGCGGCTGTGCAGAAGCCAGGTCTTCTTGTACTCCGGCTTCGTGCTGGTCACCCGGTCGAGAATCACGAACGTGCCGGGCCGGATGAAGACGATCTGCCGGATGCACGACTCAAGCTTCGTTGCCGCGTATGCCTGCGTGCAATCCGCGGCGACGTAGGTATACTCCGGGGTGTTCTCGTAGGCCACTATCCTGCCGCGGGTGAAGCTCTCTCGCTTACTCTTCCATTCATCCAGATCGGAAACTGTCCACTCCCACTTCTTCGCCTGGCCGCCATCGTTGTAGTAGGTGTTCCTCCCGCCGTCGCGCATCTGCGTCCACTGCTCGCCCGGCTGGTAGATGAGCATGGAATTGTGAGCGATGGTGCGGATGAGCCAGTTCACATCGTGGTTCGAGTTGTAATCGTAATACTCGCCGCTTTCGGTCGCCAACGTCTCGTGACGGAAGATCTCGAAGTTCCCGACTTCATAGTGCTGGTGGTTGTTCCAGTAGTCCCCGCACTCGAAGCGGAACCAGGTCGCGTCAGGCGACCAGTCGCTCCGGGCGTAGACTTTCCCCACCCCGGAGGCGAGGTGTGCGAGCGGAAAGCCATCGATGGGGAGCGGCTGCTGGTCGTGCGGCGGCCCCCACAAAAACTCGAGCGGCTGCGCAGATGGGTGCTCGGCGACCCGCGGCTTGTTGGCAACATACCTCGATAGCTCCGAGCCGCGGAAGTACTCCGCCAGCATGTCGCGCAGCAGGTGGGGCGCTTCATCGCCGGACCAGTACCGGTCGGAGCCGTCGCCCTCGACGGCAAAGCGCTCGGTGCCGTCCGGCCTGTTCTCGGGATAGGGCTGGAGCATCTCGTAGGCGAGGCGCTGGTAGAAGAAACGAGGCGCTTTCGCGAAGCCGTCGTAGCCCTCGACGCGCCGGGCGAGCTCCAACGCATGAACGAGATCCCAGAGCGAGTGGCGCTGGTACCAGCCGCACTCGGTCCATCCCCCGCCATTGCCGAACTCCTGCAGGACCGGGAGCAGGCGGGCCTCGTAGAGCTTGTGGATAGCGTAATCGCGGAACTCCTTCGCTCTCGGGTTCTCGCCCCAGGTGGCGTATGCGATTCGCAGGTAGCACAGCATCTTCGCGGTGGTCGAGTTGTGAAACGCGCTCTCGTCGTCCGTGTAGGCCTCGAGGTGTGGGTTCATCCAGTCGATCATCTTCTGGCGATCCGCCGCCGAGATGTCGTCGTGAAAGAGATCAAAGGTCAGCGCCACATCGGTCAGCCACTCCCAGGTATCCTGGTGAATATCGGTCACCCCGCGTTCGACATGGGACAGCGCTGCGCGGACCAGCTCTTCCCGCTGCTCGCGCGGCACTCCCTCCACCGCCTGCACGATCCCTCTGGACAAGAGAATACCGCTGGAGCGGATCTCCCGGTACAGCTCCGGTTTCGCTTTGGCCATCTGCTGCACGTACCCGGCAGGACCCAGCAACCGCGGGCGCTGGCCGAGCACGCTCGCCCACGAGCCCGCGGCGATCCGCGGGTTGGGCAGTGGGATCTCCGGATTCGGCGGAAGTGCATCCACGGTCAACCTCCCGGATTGATCGGCGGCGACGCCGGTCGGCGCTCCTTCCGCCTGCAGCCCCGTGCACGAAACGTAGCCGGCAAAGAGCAGAGCAACCAGTAAACGCGCCATGATTACCCTCACAGTGGATAAGTTCACGTCTTCGCTATCCCCTCATCGCTTCCTTGCCGCCCCGGGGCAGCAGAGGATAACTGCGCGCACCGGCAAAGAATAAGAAGTTGCGTGCGCGCAATCTGGCGGAGGGATCTATGGCGAGGAAAACCAAAGCGCCTGCTCCCAGGATGAAGAAGATCCGCGTCGCCATGGTGGGCGCGGGGTCGATGGCGAACGAGGTCCACTATCCTTCTCTGGGATCCTTCAGCGACGTCGAGATCGCGGCCATCTGCGACCTCAACCAGGAACGGCTCAGTGAGACCGCCAGCCGGTATGGCGTCGAGAGGCGGTATGTCAGCTACGAGCAGATGGTCGAGCAGGTCGCGCCGGATGCGGTCTACGTCATCGGGAACCCCGACCAGATGTACCCGATCTGGATCTGGTGTCTCCAGCAGGGCCTGAACCTCTACATCGAGAAGCCGATGGGGATCACGGTGCACCAGGCGCGGACTCTGGCGCGCCTCGCGGAGGAACGAGGCTGCATCACCCAGGTCAGCCTCCAGCGGCGCGCCAGCCCGATGCTGGCGAAGCTGAGAGAGGAATGCCTGAAGCGCGGCCCCATCGTCCACGCGGTGTGCCAGTTCTATAAGTGCGACATCAAGCCGTACCTCGGGGCGAGAGACCGCATGACGGACGATGGGATTCACGCCATCGATACCATTCGGTGGATGTGCGGGGGCGAGGTGGTTCGCATCCACAGTCTGGCCAAGCGGGTGCAGGTGCCGGATCTCAACTTCTTCGCCGCGCTGATGGAGTTCGATAACGGCGCGACCGGGATCATGGTCACGAGCTGGTCGAGCGGCAGCCGCGTTTTCCGCGTCGAAATGCACTCACCCCGCGCTCGCGTGGACGCGGACCTCGAAGGCAAGGGCTATCTCTATGCCGATGGTAACACGAAGGGCGCTGAATACGATGCCCGGGAGATCGCTGGAGGCGATCAGCTCTGGGTCTACGGAGGCTTCCAGGCGAAGAACCGGGAGTTCATCGACGCAGTGAAGGCTGGCACGCAGCCCAGCTCGAATTTCTCCGATGCACTGAAGACGATGGAGGTCGCGGAGGAGATACTCGCTCTGTCTCTTCTGGAGGGTCGATAGTGGCAGACGCTAGACAGCTCACGCTCAATCTTCGCACCCAGCGCCTGAGTCGCGACAGCGCGAACCGCGCGTACTGGGACACCGTCGTCTCGCCGAAGAGCGTGCCCGCGGGCCGGACCGCAATCCTCATCTGCGACGTATGGGACAACCACTGGAGTAGAGGCGCGGCAGAGCGCTGCGCTGAGATAGCCGCGCGCATGAACGACGTGGTGACTGCGGCTCGCGGGCTCGGCGTTTCCATCATCCACGCGCCATCCGACACCATGGATTTCTACGTCGACCACCCCGCCCGCAGAAGGATGCTCGCTATCCCCGCGGTATCGCCGCTTGAGTCCGCCGACCATGCCGACCCGCCTCTTCCCATCGACGACTCCGACGGCGGCTCCGACACCGGCGAGAAGCCGTGGCACAAAGCCTGGAGCAGGCAGCATCCAGCGATCGAGATCGGCGACCAGGATGTGATCTCTGATAGGGGTCAGGAGGTCTATAGCTTTCTTCGGCATCGGGATATCGCGCAGGTCGTGATCATGGGCGTGCACACCAATATGTGCATCCTGCACCGCTCGTTCGGCATCAAGCAGATGGTGCGTTGGGGCGTCGAGATCGCCCTCGCTCGCGACCTCACCGATACGATGTATAATCCGGCGATGCGCCCGTATCTCAGCCACGACGAAGGTACGCGACTGGTGATCGAGTTCATCGAGAAGCTTTGGTGCCCGACCGTGTCGAGCGAGGACCTCGCGAAGGCGCGCTAGCCGGAGGAGCGATGGCCGGCAGCGGCAGGGAGAACGGCGGCCGCACGTGAAAGACGGTACCCAGGAAGCATGATCCGCGTCACACTGCAGCAGACGACTGAGCGCCTCTGTGCCTGTTGACCCCAAACGGAAAGCCGGCCGCAAGCAGCAGGCGTTCGAGCCAACGCCGAGCCTCGAGCCTCGGGTGGCCCGTGTCATCCTGGCGCTCTTCACGCTCTCCGGAGTTGCCGGGCTCACCTACGAGCTGATCTGGACGAAGAAGCTGTCGCTGATCTTCGGCGTGACCTCGGACGCGATCACCACCGTCCTCGCCGCGTTCATGGGCGGCCTGGCGCTGGGAAGCGTACTCCTCGGAGCGCGCGCCGACCGGAGCCGTCGGCCGCTCGCCTTCTATGGCGCGCTCGAGATCGGCATCGGGGTCAGCGCCTTCCTGCTCCCATACGCGTTCGAGGGCGTCAACGCTTCCTACGTTTCGCTCGCGAGAGCCATGCCGCACGGGGCGCCCGCGTTCGTCGCTCTGCGCTATCTGCTCTGCTTTGTCGTGCTGCTCGTGCCGACCGCGCTGATGGGGGGGACGCTGCCCGCCATCAGCAGGTTCTGGGTGCGCGAGACCGAGCGCATCGGCGCGGGAGTGGGCGTCCTCTATGGCGCGAACACCATCGGGGGCGTGCTCGGCACCATCGCCGCGGGGTTCCTGCTGCTGCGAACCCTCGGCATGGCAGACACAACGCGGGTCGCCGTCTCGCTCAACCTGCTCATCGGGTTCGCCTGCATCTGGCTCGCGCGGGACACACAGGCGCTATCAAGCCAGGCCGAGGTCACTGCGAAGGCGCAGCCCCGCGCCGATCCCGAGCATCACGCCCCGGGCTGGCTGTTGCTGGCCGGATTCGGCGTCGCGGGAGCGACCTCGCTCGCCTACGAAGTGCTGTGGACGCGCGTGCTCGTTTACTTCACGGGCCAGACGATCTACGCGTTCTCGACCATCCTCGCTGTCTTCTTGATCGGCCTCGCCATCGGCAGCTTCGCGCTGGCCCGCGTCGCCGATCGGATGCGCGACAGACTCACCGCCTTCGGTCTGCTGGAGCTCGGCATCGGCATTTCCGCTGCCTACGTACTGCTGCTCATCGGTCGGCTTTTGCCGATTGCCCAGAAAATGCGGGAACTGCTTGGCGAAGGCGAGACCCTCCCTCGATTCGCGGTGGCTTTCGCCATCATGCTCGTCCCAACGCTGCTGATGGGAGCGGTGACGCCACTGATCATCAGAGCTTACACGCGAGAGGTGGCGCGCCTCGGGGGCCGCCTCGGCATTCTCTATGCTGCCAACACTGTCGGGTGTGTCGCCGGCTCGGTGGCGGCGGGGTTCGGGCTTCTGAGCTGGTTCGGCGCGCAGCGCGGCGTGCTCGCGGTGGCGGCAGTCAACATCGCGCTGGGCGTGCTCGCGCTCGCATGGGGCCGATGGCGGCTGGCCCCGAAGGTGGCGCTGAGCGCCGCCTCGATCGCGGTTCTCATCGCCGGGATGGTGCTCTCCTGGCACCCGCGCCCGCCGATACTGTACTGGTCGGACTTCCTGAATATGCACCTCGGCGTGCTCTACTACACGGAGGGCCCTGAGGCCTCGCTGGCGGTGGTGACGAACCCCGCGGGGCGGCGAGAGTTGAACCTCAATGGCGACACCACCGCGGCGGCCGACTATGACGACGTGGTGGTGCACAAAATGCTCGGCCACGTGCCGATGCTGCTGGCTGACAGCCCGAAAAGAGCTCTGGTCATCGGATTCGGCCTCGGGTCAACCGCGTGGTCCATCGCGCAGTACCCCGTCGACCGCGTCGACTGCGTCGAGCTCGTGCCGGCGGAACGCACCGCCGCCCGGTACTTCGCGTCAGAAAACAAGAGCATCCTGTCCGATCCGAAGTTCCGGTTCATCGTGCAGGATGGCCGCAACTTCCTGCTGACGAACACCGAGAAGTACGATGTCATCTCGTTCAATGCCATCAACCCCAGCTTCAGTCCGTACCTTTACACGCGCGAGTTCTACGAGCTGTGCCGCAGCCGATTGAGCGCGAACGGCGTCGTCTGCGCCTGGGTACCGACGAACATGGGGCGGTTCGATACCCTGGCGGCGACATTCCGCTCCGTCTTTCCGCACGTCACCCTCTGGTACTGCAACACGTTCCACGCCGTGCTCATCGCGACCCCGCAGCCGTTGAAGGTGGACCTGAAGAAGCTGGCCGCCGAGATGGCGCTGCCCGCCGTGCAGGCGGATCTCGCGGAGGTGCAGCTTCAAGATCCGGCCAGGATGATGAGCACGCTGCTGCTGGACGAGGGCGCTCTCGCCGAATACACCAAGAACGCGCAGATCAACACCGATGACCTGCCCTACGTCGAGTTCGACACGGACATCACCACCCAGATCGGCATTCGTAATATGGGCGAGATGCTGCAGCGCCGCTCGAAGCCCTGGGACGATGCCGTGAACTCGAGCGCCGATCAGCGCGCCGCACTCGAGCGCTGCTGGCAGGCGTTCCCGAAGCTCGCCGAAGGATGGGGGCGCAGCTTCATTCCAGGTGACTATGATCGAGCCACGCAGGCCTACGACGCAGCCATCGCAATCGAGCCGGCGGACCCCAGGCCGCGTTACCTGCGCGCCATGGCTGTGGGCCGGGCCTATCTCTCTCAACCCGAGCAGTTCGCCACCTCCGAGCAGCGGCGGCGGGCGATCGCCACCATCGAGGCCGGACTCCGGCCCGGCGGGATGCCTGCCGAGCGCTTCGCGGCCCGCGCCCGCGCCGCGCTGGGCCTGCTTTATGTCGAAGAGGGCGACCTGGCAAAAGCGCGCCAGCAGGCCACGATCATGCACCGCATCACACCTGAACCGGAAGAGCAGAAGATGCTGCTGGAGGCGGTGGGGGAAGTGCGCTGAAACACGCGGGGCAGGAGCCCAAGCCCCTGCCCCGTGCATCAAAGTGATCGTGCACCCGCCGTCGAACGTGCCGCCCAGGCGGAATGAGCGCAGCCAGCTCGGGCCGGACGATCTGCGGCACCCGGAGTCCGGTGCTTACCGCTGCTTCCTTCCGGACCTGACGGGATTCGCAAAGACCCCGCTGCGCAGGGCCCGACCGTCAGCACCGCTTACGCCCCCGCAGACCCCAAACGACACGCCCTCGGACGGGAGTTCAACCCCGCTATAGCGGATTGCGGGTGCAGGGCACCGCTAGCTCCCCGTCTAGCACGATCACAAACTCATCAGATTATACCAGAAAGGGCAGCCGCCACGCGGGGGCCGCAGGCAGGAATGTCAAAGTGTTTGCCCGTAGAGGCCGTCAGCAAAGATCCCGCGGGGGTTCTCGTGTACCTGATCTACGTTGACGAAGCTGGGAACACTGGGACAAGACTCGATGATGTGCAGCAGCCAATCCACGTAGTTGTGGGGCTTCCTGTTCCCGACTCGCAATGGCGAGGTATCGAGGCGGCCGTCTCTGCCCTAGTCATCGACCGCATACCGGAACCGGACAGGCCGAGCTTCGAGTTCCATGCTCACGAACTCCACAGTGGCAAGGGCTACTTCCGCGGTTGGCTTCCCACGATTCGGCAGGACATCGGCATGCAACTGTTAGCGATACTCTCACGGTTCAGCCTGAAGCTCATCTGGGGGGCTTGCCACAAGCCGACCCTGGCGCAGCATTACCGATATCCGATGCATCCGCATGACCTGGCTTTTCTGCTGGTGGCTGAGAGATGTGAAAGGTTCCTGACCGGCACAGGAGAGGGGCACCTGGGCATGTTCATCGCTGACCGCAACGCGGAAGTTCAGGGCATGATCCGCACTTCCCTACGTCAGTACCGTTCCGAGGGCATCCCCTTGGGCCTATCGAGGGAAAGGTTGGATCATATAATAGAGGACATCCATTTTCAGTCGTCGCAGGCATCATACTTCCTGCAATTGGCTGACTTCTGCGCGTATTACATCAAGAGATCGCTGGTCTCAGGCAACTGTGACGACCCGCGCGCACAGAGCGTGTCTCAGCTAGTCTACGATGGGAAGATGCTTCCATAAAGAAAGGGACGGCTAAGTGGGCTCGGAGCCCAGGGAGTCGCCTTTGGAGCGGCCCACTCTTAGTCGTCGATGCTATCGTACCACAGTTTCACCTAACGTCAAGGGAATTCTTGTTGTCCCCTCCAGACAGCATCGTAAGCCGAGGCTACTGACCGAACTGCACGGTATTCTCTACACTCAGCCCCCTGCTGCTAATGCCCATGCTCGTGCAGGTGCGTGTGCGGGTGGAGGTGCACGCTGCCGTCGTGCGGGTGGGCATGCTGGTGGATCAGGTTGACCGACAGCAGCAGGTCGAGATCGCCCAGAATCTCGGCCGGCGTGCCGACGGCGGCGATGCGATGGTCCTCGCCGAGGACGACCACTCGGTCGCCGATCTCCGGCACGATGTGCAGATCGTGAGTGGCTGTCACCAGGGTCTTTCCGATCCCCCGCAGCTCCACCGCCATCTCGACGAACCAGCGCTGGAATCGGGGGTCCAGGCCGGTGGTGGGCTCATCGAAGAGCAGCACCTCGGGTGATGTCGCCAGCAATGCCGCAAGCGCGACCTTCTTCTTCTCGCCCCCACTCAGCGCGTGTGGCGGCTGCTGCGCGATCGCCCTCAGGCCGAACAGGTCGAGCATGTCGTCCACCCGCCGACGCACAGCTTCTTCGGACAGATCGAGCTGCAACGGCCCGAAGGCGATGTCGTCGTACACGGTCGGACTGAAGAGCATGACATCAGCATCCTGGAACAGCAGCGCAACGCGCTGGCGGAAGCTCTGCGCGAATGGCCCGTGGTCCAGGGAGGCCTCGGTCAGTCTGACATCATAGGCGACGACCTCTCCCGCGCTCGGGAAGGCGAGTCCGGCAAGCAAGCGCAGCAGAGTGGATTTCCCGGAGGCGTTCGCGCCAACAACCACTACGCTCTCGCCGGCAGTGATCGACAGGTCGGCATCTGCCAGCCCCGTCCTGCCATCCGGGTAGCTGTAGCTGACCGATTCGAGCCTGAAGAGTCCGTTCACCATGGTAGTCCTGCAGCAAGAACGCGATCTACGAGGAACGCCGCACCGACCACGCACGAGCAGCCGCCCAACCATGCGATCTCGGCCGCTCCTATTCGCCGCGCGACGATGGCTCGAGGCCGCCCGCGGTACCCGCGCGAGAGCATCGCTTGGTAGACGTCCTCGCTCAGCCGTTTCGAGCTGGCAAACAGGGCCGCCACGCTTCCACCGATCCATCGATGGTGGTCGCCGGCCGATCCGCGAGTGATGGTCCGCGATTTCCGTGCGAGGTGCATTTCATCGAACATCCTCAGCAGCACGAAGAGATAGCGATGCGTCATCGCCAGGATCAGCACGAAGTGAGCGGTGAGAGCCGTGTAGATCGCGCGCAGCGCTTCCTGCCACCGCGTGGTGAGAGCGAGTGTCACCGCGAGCAGCACACCGAGGAAGACGCGCGTGACCACCATGCCGGCTGCCGCCAGCCCCTGGCGCGTGATGGAAAGCTCGGCAGGAAGATGCAAGGCCCTCATCGTGTTCGGCGACCAGCGGTGCAGAGCGACCAGCGAGTCCCCGGGCGTGATCACATTCAGCGCGGCCGGGAGGGCGACGATCACGAACGTTGCCGGCAAGAGCCACCAGACACGGCTGAAGAGAACGCGCGCGGGGACGCGTGAGAGCGCCGCCATCGCGGCCACACACACACCGAATAGCCATAGTGAGACAAGGTGATGCAAGAGCGTAGCAGCGATCAGCAGCGCGAGCAGCGACACCAGCTTCACCCGCGCGTCGAGCGACTGCAGGAAGCCGGGCGATCGCGCGACCCGCTCCGCGAATACCGAGTCCTGAAGCACGCGCGCGGACTCGCGCAGGCTCCGGTCGACGAAGCGGGAGCGGCCTCTGTCGCGGCCCGCCCGCGGCGAAGTTGGCAGAGACACCCAGCCGGGGAGAATGTCGCGCGTGGTTTCGGCGTCCGGGGCGCGGCCGGCTCCAGGTGGAGGGACGCCGCTGTCATGGCCCATGCGGGAGGTCCTGACAAGCCATCGGCTCAGCATCATCAGCAGCGCAGCGCAAACCGCGATCCCGATCAGCGCGGACAGGATGTATGCCAGGCCCTGGTAGGTGAACGGCCTGGCCGCCCATCCCCTCGGCGCGTAGTCCGGGATCGGCGCTTTCCAGAGATGGGAGAGGCGATCCAGGTACTGAGGCACGAACCCGACCTTCTTCGCCAGCTCCGCAGGCCCCCACTCCCCCCAGGCGCCGCTCGCCCCCAGGCGCTGCGGCAACCAGATCCCGAGTGGGGTGAGCAGAGCCAGAATCGCCAGGCCCCACGCCAGACGCCGGTACCGAGGTCGACCGGGTAGCGCGGATGGCGCAACCAGGCCGGGGTCGCTGGCAGCCAGGTACGAGAACGCGAGCGCAGTGATGATTCCTTCGACGAACCCGAACACCAGTAGGTGCCCCGCTGCCATCACCGGAACGGCTACACCGAGACCAAACGGGCTGTAGAGCGGCCGTCCGTCGGCAGCATGCGCAATCATCGGCTGGATACCGAGCATCACCGCGGCTGTCAGCGCGGCGGCATTCAGCCCTACATATCCCGCGATCCCCGCAGCGACGACGCGGCGTGTCGACCGCGCCGCGGCCCGAATGCTGAGCAGACGATACACCCCATAGGCCGTGAACGGCAACACGAACGCCATGTTGAAGCAGTTGGCGCCAAGCGCGGTGATCCCGCCATCCTGGAACACGAACGCCTGGACCGCCAGCACCACCGAAAGCGCAATCACCGCTGCCCACGGGCCGAGAAGGATCGCCAATAACGCGCCGCCGGTGGCATGCCCAGTCGTTCCCCCCGGGATGGGCACGTTGAACATCATGACGACGAAGCTGAACGCCGCGCCGATAGCCAGCAGAGGCACTTTCCTCGCGCTCAGACTCCGCTGAACGACACGGCCGGCGGTCGCCCAGATGGGCAGCATCACTGCGTAAGCAGCGCCGTAGGTCTGTGGTCCGAGGTAGCCTTCAGGAATGTGCACGGGCGATCTCTAGTACGTGAACAGGCGACTCCCCCCATGAATCACGATTCCGCCTCCTTCGGCGCGCCCCCTGCACGTCAGGCAGGAGATCGGTTCCCGTGGTGGTACAAGCGCATGGTGCACGATTCCCCCGATGGAGGCAGTGATGCGATATAGTGCGACCAGTGTGGTGTTGCCCGAACTGACGATGGAAGAGCAGGCGGCGCTCTTGCAGACGCTGGGGTACGACGGCATCGAGTGGCGGGTGCGGCGCGTCTCGGAAGAGACGCGCAAGCGGCCCTTCAGCGAGTGGGGCGCACACAAGAATGATCTCACTCCCGACAACTTCGCATCGAGCGCGAAGCGAATGAAGCAGGTCGCGTCAGACCACGGCATCGCCATCGCCGGCATCGCCAGCAACGTAGACGCCACCGATATCGAGCAGGTCAAGCTCCTGATGGCGGGCGCCCAGGCCTGTGGCGCGCCCTTCATCCGCGTCGGCTGCCCGCGGCGCTACGACGGTTCCGTGCCGTACCCGGTGCTGTACAACGAGGCGGTCGATGCCTTCGGCAAGCTGCTGAACGCCATCGCCGGCTCCAAGGTCAAAGTAGGAGTCGAGATCCACGGCGGCACTATCCACACCAGCGCAGCGCTCACCCACCGCATCATCTCGCACTGGTCCCCCGACCGCATCTGTGCTATCTACGACCCTCAGAACATGGTTTCCGATGGCTATGAGACCACCGAGTTGGCGCTGGAACTGCTCGACAAATACGTCGGCCACGTCCACGCCGGCGGCCATCGCCCCGAGGCGAAGGGCAAGGACGATACCGGCACCACGCAGTGGGAGTGGCCCGGTGTGCCCATGGCGGACGGCCTCTACAGCTACCCGCGGATGCTCCGGAAGATGAAGGCGATGGGCTACTCGCACTACATCAGCATCGAGGATTTCCGCGCCCTGCCCGTCGAGGCAAAGCTGAAAGAGGGAATCGACTACCTGCGCGCGGTGGAGGCGAAGCTCTGATCGGGCGGGCGGGGCAGGAGCGCGCGGCCTGCCCCGTTCATTCATGCCCTCCGCGCCACGAAGATCATCTCCCCGCTCTCAGCCGTGAACGCGCCCCGGTCGAAGCCGCCGTACAGCGCCTCCACCTCGAATCCGCACGCCTCCAACATCCACTCCATCTCGAAGCGGAAGAAGTAATGGAGCGCGACCGGGCGCTCGCGCACGGTCGTCGAGCCGTCCGCCTCCTGCCACTCGAACCGGAAGATCGACAGCAGGCTCTGGTCCGCTGGATCATAGGTCGTGTATCCGCCCTGGCGCACGGTGACGCCGTCTGGGCCGGCGAACTCGACGACATCCTCTTTTATGCGATCCTCTTTCACGAGCCTCCACAGGGCGGGGTTGAAGACGTCGATGGCCAGTCTGCCGCCCGGCTGCAGGTGGCGCGCGCAGCACTTCAGGCAGCTTCCCTGCTGGTGCCGCGTCAGCAGCGCCTGCAGATTGCGCGACGGAAGGAAGATGAGGTCGAACTGCTGGCCGAGCGAGAACTCGTCCATGTCCCCGCCGACCAGGCCTACGCGTTCTCGCACCTCGGGCGTCTCACATGCGAGCTTGCGCTCTGCGACCGCGAGCATACTCGGTGTGATGTCCAGCCCGGTCATGTGAAGCCCGGCGCGGGCCAGCGGAATCAGCAACCGGCCCGTTCCGCAGCCTAACTCGAGCGCCCTCGTGCCTGACTCCTGCGCCAGCGACTGCCAGAAGGGCAGATCGCCGAGCCCTACGTAGTAGTCATAGAGTTCCGCGCTCCACTCCTCGCGGTACAGCTCCATCGGCTGTCCCATCTTCACCCTCCCTTCATCACTTCCCCCGACTGCGCCGCCTCCCACTCCTCCCGCAGGATCGCCATCTCCACGACGTCACGCCACTCCCCGCGCTTCCACCGTGCCTGGCGACGCAGTCCCTCGCGCCGGAAGCCGCACTTCTCGTAGCAGCGCACGCCGCGGGCGTTGCCGGCGAACGCGTCGAGATGAATGCGATACAGGCCCAGTTCACTGAACCCGATCCGCAGCACTTCCGTCAGCGCGGCCGTGCCGTAGCCCTTGCCCCAGGCGGTCTTCTCGCCAATGACGATGCCGAAGGCGCCGGTGTCCTTGTAACGGCCCAGCATGAGCGCGCAGTTGCCGATGTGCCGGCCATCCACCTCGATCGCCCAATGCCTGTCCTCGTGCTCGGGATCGCTGATCTTCCGAAACCACTCCCGCTCGCCCTCGAGGGTGAAGTCTCCGGACTCCATCGCTGTGAACTGCGTCACCTCCGGGTCATTGAACCACCGCACGTAGTCCGGCAGATCAGCTTCCGTGACCGGCCTCAGCCGCACGCAGGGCTCGCCCATATCCTCTCTCCTCTCATCGTCGCCCACCGCCGCCGATCGGCCACAGAAAGAGAGACCGCAGGCTTCCCTAGGGTTGCCTGCGGTCTCGCCCGGTGTGGGGGCTATTTCTCGGTTACTACGGCGGCGGACCAGCAGGCATGAGACGCGGATTAAGACAACGGGACCCGTTCGTGGGTCGGACGGCAATCGCAGTCTCGAAATAGTGCCTGCTGACAGTCCTCATCGTGGCGCGAACGATAGCACCGAGACGGCAGCTTGTCAAGCGCGCGAACGGGATGATCATGCCCCGACTTTCGTCCCGCACAGCTCCCTCACGTACCGCGCATTCTCCGCCGCCTGATCCCGATACTTCGGAAACATGCCAACCACCACCGCGTCGATCGGCTTGATGTGGGAGAAGGCGTACTCGAAGGCGCTTCGCGTGCTCTCGGGCGTCTTCGCATTGCGGGTGGCTGCGAGAATCTTGAACCCGAGGCAGGGCTTCTTCACCTGCCGCATCATCGCGGTCATCGGGTCGCGGTCGGCGATCTGGTACTGCTCCTGCGCGTATGATGACTGCTGCACCGCGGGAGCGGACTTGTAGCCGCGAGCGAGGTTGTAGAAGCAGCACATGTAGAAGTCCGTCTCCCACCCGTGCTCCTCGGCGTACTCGACCACCTGCGGAATATGCGTACCGATGCCCGCTGGCAGGCCGTGATCGTGGATCCTCTTCAGGAAGTCACGCACCTGATCGATCTTCCCCTCGTGCCAGGAGTTATCGGTGTGCGTGCCGTGGTGATATATGGCGACCGGCTTGTAGGACGCGATCTGGTCGATGTTGGCGTGGATGTCGCGAAACTCCGAGGCTGTCTGCGCGATCCACTGCATCTGCCCGCCGTTCTCGCGATGCTCCAGGTACATCCGCATCTGGTGGCGGTCACCGCGAGACTGCACGGTATTGATGCCGCTCTTCCAGCAGTCCTCGAGGAGCTGCTGAAGCCGGGGCATGGTGTAGTAGCGCAGCATGTCCCAGTCCATATCCGAGGTCCAATGGGAAATGCCGCTCAACGGATTCCCGCCCACTATGAGACGGGTGACGTCAGCGTTTCCGATTCTCACCGTTGGGAGCATCGCTATCCTCCCCTGCCGCGCAGGATACCATATCACTACCCCGTCCGCCCTCGCTCCCCCTTCATGGCTCCCGGCGTGCAAACGCAGCCGCCAAGAGAGGGGTTTGCATCTCTGCTGCGAACTTAGAGCCAGGGATGAGGGCCAGTCATGCGTCCGCACTTGATCCTGATACATCCTCCCTCGGTTCTTGATTCGTACACGCTGAAGCCGCGTCACGCGCTGGCCTCGGCAACCATCGCGAGTTCCAGCCTCTTCGAGTACTACCCCCTGGGTTTCTTGACCCTCATGGAATACCTGGGGCGTTATGGCTTCGATGTCCGCATCATCAACCTGGCCGCGAAGATGACCAGGAACCCCAGGCTGGATGTCCGGAAGCTCGTCAGAGGGCTCAGGCCTGTTGCGTTCGGCATCGATCTCCACTGGCTGGTTCATGCCGACGGGGCGCTCGAGTTGGCCCGAATCCTGAAAGAAGAGCACCCTGAGATACCCGTCATCCTGGGCGGGCTCAGCGCCTCCTATTTCCACCGGGAGGTCATCCAGCAGCCGTCGGTCGACTACGTTCTCCGGGGGGACTCGACGGAAGAGCCGCTGGTCGAGTTGATGCGAGCGCTGGACGCCAAGCGCGAGCCGACGGGAGTCCCCAATCTTACCTGGAAGCGGAATGGTGAGGCCGTCGTCAACCCGCTGACCTACCAGCCCGAGCAGCTCGACATCAAGATCGACTACCGACGCGTGATCAAGCACGCTATCCGATACCGCGATCTGCGCGGAAGCCTGCTCACGGGCCATCAGTGGCCGGCCTACGCGTTCAATATGCTTCTCTTCTGCCGGGGCTGCCTGATGAGCTGCCTCACCTGCGGGGGCAGCAACCAGGCCCTCGGTCGGGAACGGCTTGGGGTGAGGGACCCGGAGGTCATGGCCGCAGAGATCGTCGCTACCCAGGAGCTGACGCCGTTCCCGGTGGCATTCCCCGGAGATCCGCGCCAGCACCAGCCGGACCAGCTCATAGATGCGCTCCGACAGCGGAAGCCGAGGAAGCCGTTCAGCTTCGAGCTCTTCTGGCCCGCGGGCGAGGAGTTCCTCAAGAAGGTCTTCAGCATCGGGCCGCCGGTCGAACTGCACTTCTCGCCTGGGAGTCACGACGAGCGACTCAGGGCGCGCTTCGGTCGACATTTCAGCAACGAGGAGCTGGAGAAGGACATCGAGCTTATGCTCGGCATGGGCGGCAAGGCATTCATGTTCTTCCTCGTCGGCATCCCCGGCCAGACTCGCGCCTCGGTTTTCGAGACCATCGACTACGCGGAAGGACTGCTCGAGCGGTTCAATGCGCGCTATCCGGGTCGGTTGGACGGCTACATCTCTCCCCTCGTGCCTTTCGTGGATCCCGGCAGCCCCGCATTCGAGCAGCCCGAGGCCAATGGCTATCGGCTCTTCGCCCGCACGCTTGCCGAGCATCGCGCTTTGATGCGCAATCCCGATCTCCGGGACGTGCTGAACTACGAGACCAACACGATGACCCGCGCCGAGATCGTCGACATCGGGGCGGAGGCGATGAACCGGATGCTGGACATCCGCGCGCGCTGCGGATTGCTCAAGGGAAAGTGGCTGGAGAGGGACAGGGCGAAGGTGCTGGAGGCGCGCAGGCCCGACCCGGAATAGCAGGCCCAGAACCCAGCATCGGCCTGCAGCGGGCCTACAGCCGTCCAGGGAGGCCCTCCGCCCTCTCGGAGCGGCTGCGGTGGCCCGCAGGCGCGCGTCGCGTGTAGGGTCTTCTTGACACGCCTGCGGCTCCTTGCTATCATCCCCCAGAAGCGGCGCGAGCGACCTGCCGCAAATTGTCGTGTCGAGCTGCGATGACGCCCGTTGCCCCCTGCGGGTCGCATCCGGCCCAGAGCTTGGCCACTGGCCAGGCTGTCGCGGCTGAGAAAAGGGCGTGTCGATATGGCCGACCTGCAGAACCGGGCTTCTGTGTTGGATGCTGAGAGCACCATATCACGGCTGCGAGGGGTGGTTTCCGCGCGCGTCGTGACCGACGATCGCGGGAACATCACCGAGATCCACGTCACTGCCGACCAGAGCCGTCACCCGAAGCAACTCGCCAGAGACATCGAGTCGACGCTGTTCTCCGAACTCGGGATTCGCATAGACCATCGCAAGATCAGCATCGCGCAGGTCCGAGGCCAGGGCGGCGAGCCCGTGGCGGAGAGTCGCCTCAAATTCCTGAGCATTGATTACTCGATCGACCGCACGACGGCGCGAGCTCGAGTATCGGTCGGCCGAGGCGATGATAGCTACACCGGCGCGGCGTCCATGCCGGTCGGCGCCGAGCTGGACCAGGAGCACCTCGTGGCGCGCGCCAGCCTCGGCGCGATTGAGGAGTTCCTGCGTTCCAACAGCCTGAACGGTACCCCCGGCCTTGAGCTGCGGGACTTCACACGGTCGGAAGCGAACGGACACCAGTGCATCATGGTAACGGTCCGGGTCCTTGGAGAGAGGCAGAGCGAGGACCTTCTCGGGTCTGCGCTGGTGCGCGACGATCCCTGGAGGGCGGCCGCGTTGGCGGTGCTGGACGCACTCAATCGGCGCCTCCCAGCTCTCTGCACATAGCAGGTCGTTCTTGACAATTGAGCGGATGCGAGCCGGGGCCCAGTGAGGGTCGGACCACGAGCGGAGCGGCTGCCTGTCTGCTTCATAGCGGATTGCGGACAGAGCTATAGCTCTGGAGGTGTTCCGTGGGCAAGTGGATTTCGGTAGTGCTGGCGCTGCTGTCGCTGGTTCTGGCGGGTGGTGCCAGGTTGGGCTGGCCGTAAGCGTAATCCGGCAGGATGATCGTTGATTGATGGCCGGCCCCGGCTCGCTGCTTTTCTTGCCATCATCGCAGCAGGGATTGCAGCCGTGCATCGTCCTCCGAAGCTGTACTATGTCTACATGGTCGCGGTCTCCGCAGTCGGGTACGCGACAGTGATCTGGCTGACCATACTCCGGTGTCGGTTAGGGCTCCCGGTTTCCCTTCTCTGGCAGGCCGGTTTCTTCTTTGCCCTGGCGGTCCTGATGATCCTGCGACCGGTGCGGCTGCCGGGCAGAGCGGGTGCCACCACCACCGTCGGGTTCGCCGTCGACTACGCCTGCCTCCTGATTTTCGGCCCTGCCATCGCAGGCTGGGTCGGAGTGATCAGCTCGGCAATAGAGTTCCGCCGCAGCCCACTGCTGCGTCAGTTCTTCAACCATGGGCAAGTGGCGCTCGCCTTTGCCGGGTCTGGAGCGGTGTACCGGGCGCTCGGCGGAGTATATGTCACGATCGCCGGGCCGGCTCAGTTCAGAGACATGGTACCCGCGCTTGTCGCCTGTGCGGTCGCTTACTTCGCCATTTCCAGCCTGTTGATTGCTATCGGAATGGCGCTGTGGGAGCGCCGGCCGGTGCTGGGGATATGGATCGCGAGCTTCAGGTGGGTGGCTCCTCGCTATCTGGCGCTGGCGCCGTTCGGGCTGCTGATGACTATGGTATATCAGGCGAAGGGCCTCGGCCTCTTCGCGGTGGCGCTCTTCGTAGCCCCCTTGGTGGGCGCCCGGTATGTCTTCCAGGGCGCGATGGAAATGCTGGAGGTGCACCGGGAGACGGTGCACGCGCTCTCCAACGCGCTGGAGGCCTATGACCCCTACACTCGCAACCATTCGGAACTCGTGACCCGCTATGCCCTCCAGTTGGGCAGGGAGCTCGAGCTGTCTGCAGCCCAACTGGAAGTGCTGGAGTGGGCGGGCCGACTGCACGATATCGGCAAGTGCCGGCAGGACTGGGACCCCATTATCCGCAAGCCAGGCAGGCCCAGCGAGCAGGAGTGGCAGGTGATCCGCCAGCATCCAGTGGAAGGAAGCCGGCTGGCGGAGAAGATGGAATTCCTGCCCCATACCGCGGGAATGGTGGCAGCGATCGTCCACGCTCACCACGAGCGGCTTGACGGCTCCGGCTACCCGGACGGCAGGGACGGGCGGGACCTCCCTCTCGAGGCGCGTATCCTGGGAGTAGCGGATGCCTTCGAGGCGATGACCGCCAAGCGAGCATACCACCAGCAGCGGCCCGCGGAAGACGCGATCGCCGAGCTGAGGCGTTGCGCCGGCACCCAGTTCGATCCCCAGGTCGTTGAGATGCTGGCCTCGCTCTGGGAGCGCGGTGAACTCCGGATGGAAGAGCCGCCGGAGCAGTCTCTCCTCTTGCCGACATCCGTTACCGTCCGGAACGGGCCGTCGTGAGCTGGGTCGCGCGAGTTCGCGCGCCCAGTATCTACTGCGGCGCGGTCATCCTCGGCGGCGGGTGTGGGCTGGTGTGGTCGCTGCATCAGTGGCGAGGGGTGAACGTGGGGATGTGGCAGTTGGCGCTGTTCGTGGGGCTGGCAGGGGTGCTGGACCTGATGGTGGT
>JBEKKD010000013.1:0-20150 GCA_050010895.1 Armatimonadota bacterium | reverse complement strand
CGAGAATACTGTCGAGTGACCTCGAAATCGCCGGGACTAATGGGGTCTTGCAGACTGCTTTCAGGAGAGACCAGCATGCCAGTCATCACATTCGACGGTGGGAAGCTGAACAGGGAGCAGAAGGCCGCGCTCGTCGAGCAGTTCACGGAGACGGCGCACAAGGTGACAGGCATCCGCAAGGAAGCCTTCGTCATGATCATTCGCGAGAACGAGCGAGAGAATATCGGTGTCGGCGGAGGCCTGCTGGCGGATAGACCATAACCTGCCACGCACCTACCGGTCCACTGTTCGCCCGCTCTCCTGACTCGTCATTCCTGAGTGCAGGGCCATAGTCGCAGCCCAAGATCACGGTTTCGCGCTGCACCAGTGCGCCGCCCGGCGAAGAGGAGGCGCGCGACATCGGAGATGCGATGACGCGTGCTGACTCCCAGACTCGGCCGGCAGAGCAACACCCCTGGTAGCACCTGATGTCGCCAGGCAGGATCCCTGAGGGTAATAACCGATCAGCCGCGCAATGTGAGGGCCGACTCACAGTCCTCTGGCAAGAGCGGGACGTAACAGCTCCAGGAGTCGCTGACGGGGCGGGGTACTGAAAGGCTGCTCCGACTTCCCAGGCGGCGTCTTCTGCAGTTCCTGCCTGACAGTGTTCATCGTCGGCGCACGCACCTCCGTCGGCACCAGCTTTCCATGCCGCAGAGAGTAGCTTTTGGGCCCGTAGAACCAGCTCTGGCAGTCGCCTGATACTACGACCGTGTCCGGGGTGCCTTGAGCGGCAACCAGATTCCTGGCACTCGATCCGGTCCTCGGCGATGGTGACCCAGGCTGTGCCGCTCCGATGTTCATCGGCAGCGGCCGCTTGTACTTGCACCAGGCTATCACTCTCCCGCCAGCGACCGTGATGTTCGAGAGACCGTAGAACCAGGTCGCGCCGCCCGTGGCCTTGGCAACGCGCGTCGGCTTTCCCATCAACCGCTCGATGTCCTCCTGTGGAGACCCGAACCCTAGCGAGTTTCTGTCAACCGGGCCGGGCAGATCCACCTGTTTCGAGGGCTTCCCTATCGCGGCCGCTTGTTTGGGCCTCTTGGCCGCGGGCTGCTTCCCTCCGGCCAGCGCCAGTGCAGGGCACGCCAGGCAAATGCCTATTGCGGCCAGCAACGCGGAGTTTCGAACCATCGCTGCCTGCCTCCTCCGAGTTACTCATGCCACAATCTGAGCGAAAGCCGTGTCTCCGGCGGGGCCGGACTGCTGCAGGACAGCCGCTCACCCGGTGGGATATGACCATCAATGGACCCTGAATTGGCCGCAGATCGCTCTTCTGTCATCCTGAGCGCAGCGAAGAGCCCGCCCTGAGAGGAGTCGAAGGGATCACGTTGGAGCTGTCGCTGGATGGTTCGCTCTCGTTCCACGCTGGGCAGCTCTACCCTGATCACCAAACAGATCGAGGCCCCAGCCGTCTCCAGGTAGGTCCACTCGCCAGAAAGGAGTGCCCGCGATGCAGTGGGAAACCGCTCAGAACAAGGTCGGGCCGGCCGTAGGGCGAAGTGACTGGCACGCGCGCAAGCAGGTGTTCCACAGCGACGTCCGTCCGGCGTGCTTGCGTGCTGGTCGAGATCGTGGCAGCCTCTCGTAGGGATAGGCAATGAGTGCGAAGCGCAACGCCATCTACGCTCTCGTATTTGGCCTGCTAGCGGTGGTATTCCGCGAGCTGGCCAGTCACGGCGTTTCCCTAGGTGTCGTTGCCCAAAGATCTGCCCAGCACCGGCACACCGTTGCCGACATGCTGACAGCAGTGTGCATAACTCTGGTTGCCTACCAGTTGCTGGTCCTTGGGATCCGGGTCAGGGTCTCGCTACGCCGAGGCGTCTCTGGCGAAGTGCAGATGCTCACCGGTCTCGCGCGCGCCCTGGCCGCGGTCGCGCTGATCGTCGTCGTGCTCATCTCCTTGGGCCGTCTCACCGCGGTCGGTGCAGTGGTGGCCGGATTTGCTGGCCTGCTCCTGGGCTGGTCACTGCAGGCGCCCGTGAGTGGGATCGCGGCCTGGGCGATGATCACGATGAAGCGGCCCTTCCGAGTGGGTGATCGGATACTCCTCCCCTCTCTGGGCCTCAACGGAGACGTCATCGACGTGGGGCTGATGTACACCTCCCTGAATCAGGTCGGGGGCAGCATCGGAAGCGAGGACGCGATCGGTCGCTACATCCTCATTCCGAACGCCATGCTCTTCACGCAAGTGGTAGTGAATTACACTCCCGAGATGGGTGCTGAGCATTCGGCCTACTTCCTGGACGAGGTGGTCGTCCGCATCACCTTCGACTCCGACTGGGACGAGGCTGAGCGGGTTCTCTTGGATGCAGCGCGAGAGGTGACAGGCCCTGTGATCGCCGCGACCGGGAAGGAGCCCTATATCCGATCCGACTTCTATGACTACGGCGTCTACATGCGTCTTCGCTATATGACCATGGCAACCGACCGGCCGCGCATCACGCACGAGATCACGCGACGAGTCTTCCGCGCCTTCCAGCGTGACCTACGCGTTGACCTGGCCATTCCCTACGTCTACTCCTACCGCCACATGCTCCCGCCACAGCGCTTCCGGTATCCGTCTGAAGGCGAGCTCATCGAGGAGATCAACGTCGACGACATTGACGACCCGTGGCGCCCTGGCTCTCTCGCGGAAGCGGAAGAGGAGGCGATCAAGGAGCTTGCGCGACACATTGATGACCTCGGACTGCTGCAGCCCCTCGTTGTGGAACGCCGCGAAGACGGGGGCTATCATGTTGTCGCAGGCACCAATCGGCTCCGCGCCTGCAGGCTCCTCGGATGGACGAGGGTTCCGGCCACGATTCAGGAGGCGAAGCCTGGACGCAACGAGTCGTAGAGGCCAGCCGTCGCTGAAGCCGCTCTGAGCCGTTCCACTGGGAGCAGGTCGCGCTGGGGTGACCTGCTCCCACCCCGCCGAAGTACCGCGACCGACGGCCCCGGTCGCCCCCGACTCCGCTAGCTCCTCAGAGTGGAGCAGTGAACGGGGTTCCGTCGCGGATGCGTCCGGTATGGCACAGCAGCCGACCGACTCGGACTGCAAGCGGCGGACTGTTGAGGGTCGGGACTCCTGCTTCGCGACTATGGGGAGTTCGCAGCCGCTGCCGACATGCTGGTAGCGCGTCCGGTCAGACGCGTCCTCCTGATCGAGACAAACGCGCCCCTCAGCCAGGGCAACACGGAGTAGTGGAGGAACAGGCCCAACAGCATCACATGAAGTGGATCAATCTCAAACCGGAAGCGCTCGTTCTCGCCGCACTCGAAGAAGTTCCCAACAGAGGCCACATAGACGATGTTCAGACAGACGTAGAGGATCAGAGCCCGCTGGCACTGGCTGAACGTCACCGCGGTCCGTTGCGGCCCCAGCGTCAGACGCATTCCCCAGAAGAGCAGTAGTGGCAGCCCAGCGAGCAAGAAGATGAAGGGACGCGGGAGGTGAGGCCGCGCTGCCGAGTGCTCTGGAATCAGCTTGGAGAGTATCGGGAGCCATACGCGCCAGGGCATCACCCCGTAGAAACAGAGGTCATAGGCACGGTCCAGGATCTCGATCTTCCTCCGATTTACAGCCAGGCCGAAGTAGCCGCTGGGCGATTGGAAATAGTAGTACCAGGAGGACAGCAGCCCGGCAAGCAGGGCCCGTGGTCGGTGGGTGATGACATACACGTCATCGGCAAGATAACGCCTGGAGATCGAGATGTAGGCGAGGTGGTTGTAGTTGGTGGCGCCGGTGGATCTCCTCACTTGCCAGAGAGCCGCAATGCCGGGGAAGCCGTCTCCGTCCAGGTACTCGCGGGGATAGAGTTCGAGCCTGCTGAACCGCGGGATCATGGCGAGGGGGGAGAGCTGCCCGTGCCGGACCAGGGACTCGCGCTCGTGCCGGGGCATCTGTCCCACCGTCGTCGCGGCGAGGTTCATCCCCGTCCACGAACTCGTCGCGAACTCGCCGAACAGGACCAGGTTCTTGACATACAGCGACGCCAGCAGCAGCAGCGGCACCAAAGCAGTTCCCACGATCATCTTGCGTTTGGACCTGCAGAGAATCAGCAGAGCCCCCAACGCCGACGCGTAGTAGAGCAGATGAAACGTGGTTCGCATGGCGCAAAGTGCGAACAACAGACCGAAGAAGCACAGCGCCTGCCAGGCTCTCTGTTTGTCCAGCACTTCGTAGAACAGCAGAGCCGACAGGGCGAGGATGGTAGCCACCGGCAGCGTGTAGAACAGCCAGTGCTCATAGAGCACGAACGAGGGACTGGCCATGAACCAAGTGCTCAGGATCAGCGCGGTGGCTCTCGAGACCCCAAGTCGCCGCATGATCGCGAACACCGTACCATAGAGCACCATCCCGAGGAATAGGTAACAGGCATGAAACGCCAAGGTCAGGTGACCCGGGAAGAGCTTGAGTGCCGTCCCCAGGAACAGGTTGAAAAGCGGGGGCTGAGAGTGGAGGTAGAGCAGGCTCTCGGCCAGCCTGTGCCGCAACAGAAGTGGGTCCAGATACTGCCAGTACCAGGCCAGGGGAGTAACGTCAAACCGGACTCCTTTCAGATAGTAGGCAACATGCGAGAACGCGAACAGACCCACCATCAGGCCGAGGGCCCGCACGCGAGGCCCTGCCGCACGTAGTCCCATGCTTCGCGTTCCTTTGCGGGCGGGAGGCACGCCGCCGCAAGTTGGGATGGCCGAACGGTACTGCAGCGATCCCCCCTAGATTCACCGCAGGCAAGTAGTCCCCTCCGCCGGTGGTCTTCCCGGAAGGTGGTCCTGCGGCACGATTCCGTTCGCGGCCATAGCAGAGGGCGAGGAAGCAGGGGATCTGCTCCGGAAGTCGAACTCCGACCACGTGCGAGGGGCCGGCAAGCAAGCCGAAGCTGGACATTCGCAGCCACGATCATTCCAGGCCGGTCCGCAACTGAGCAGTTCGGAGGTGTGGAGATGCGGCGTTCCCCGTTGTTCCTGCTGTTCTCCTTGGGCGTCCTGCTGCTCGCCAGCATCTGCGGCTCCGCTCAGGCATCCGACCCTAACCACAAGGCCGGTAGCTTCCAAGTGAACGGTGGAGGGGTCGTCAGCACGGCGCCCACCATCGAGGATGTGCAGATCGACCGCGGCCGCGATGCAGACTGGTGGGACTGGTCGGTGTGGCACACGCGCTATGTGGTGCAGGTGCAGGGCAGCGCCGCCGAGCAGCCGGTCCAGCTCTGGCTCCAGGATATGCAGGGCTGCCGTCAGGTCATCCAGACCGATGGCGAACACTGGTACGACCCAGCGGGCACGAACCCCGGCGGCTCCTGGGAGGATGCCCGCGTTAGTGTCGGCCCGGACTACACCTACACCTACGTCTGGTACGAGGCGCGCCAGGCGAACCCGATCCCGGCCGGCTCCTATACGCTCACCGTCGTCGGCAGCGCCGGCAGCCAGACCTCACTCACCACAGCGACACTCCCGGCCGTCCCTGACGCAGTACCGACGCTGACGAGTCCGGCGGACCAGAGTGTGAGCGCGACCGCAACCCCGACCTTCCAGTGGCTGCCCCTGTCCGGCACGAAGGCGACGCTTCAGGTGCGCGCGGAGGGGAACACCACCTACACCGGCCCTGCTCCGGACCAGGACGACTGCGGCCAGATCTGGCGCGTGCCGCTCTCACCGACCGGGCCGGCCTCGGCGGTCTACAACTTCGACGGCAAAGGGCCCGCGCTCGATCCGGGCCGGACCTACTTCTGGCAGGTCAGCGACTGGACTCCCGTGGACGACCGAGTAAGCGATCCACGCGTGAGCGTCTGGAACTCCCAGACGTCCCGCCATCGCTTCACGGTCGACACGGTCTGGCCGGCGCTGCCGGCGCTCCCGGGCAAGCTCGCCTACGAGCAGACGATGTACGGCAACGGGAACGACCCCTACAACCTCCAGGCCATCCTGCAGTACGGGACGACGCCTGCGCAACGCACCTGGGTCGGTCCCGATGGCTCCCACACACCGAGCTATTCCTGGGACGGCACGAAGATCGCCTACCGTGTCTCCGACTGGGGCATCCGCGTGGCCAACGCAGACGGAAGCGACTCGGTGCGGCTGATGGGGAACTGGGACTGGAACAGCGCGGACTTCTCCCCCGATGCCACCTGGGTCACGTACTCGGACGGCGAATGGCAGGGCTCGGAGCCGCAGCATATCTACATTCAGAAGCTCTTTGAGACTACGCGGACGCTGGTGGTGCGGTCCCGAGGCAAGACGACGCGGGGCGCGCACTGGTCCCCGGACGGCCAGTGGATTGCCTATCTCAGTTGCTGCGATCCGAGCGGCAACAACGTATGGATGGTTCACCCCGACGGCACGCAGGATCATCCCGTGCTCCCGACCACGCTGGCCGGCTATCCGGGCTGGACAATGCGCTGGCTCGGGAGTTCGGTCGGTTGGTCACCGGACGCGACCCGACTCGGGGTGAACTTCTCGGCGACTTCGCCCGACGGCGGCACCTCCCTCGACGGCGTCGGGATCATCTCCCCCGATGGTGGCGAGGTGACACCTGTCTTCATCAACCCACCGGGTTACGTCTGCTGCGCGGCAGCCAGCTTTCTGTGCTGGTCGCCGGATGGCGGGGCGGTGGTCTTCTCCTCCGCCCACCATCTGCCGGTGAACCCGAACTGGGGTAACGGCGGCATCGAGCCCGGACTCGAGCTGTGGATGATCAGCGCAGACGCCAGCGGAGATCCCACCCGCTTGACCTACGACTACTCGTATGTCGCGAGCGCCGCCTGGTGGGCGCCGAGCACCCCCACCGGCAGCAACGTCGCCATTGTCAAGGGTGACGCCACCGTCACCTTCGACACGGTCACGGCCGAAGGCAGCACCGCGATGTGCGTGACGCCCGATGTGCCGGGTCCGGCGCCGGACGGCTACACTTTCTTGGGCGACTGCTGGGAGTTGCTAACCAGTTGCGCGCACACCGGCGACCTGTCGCTGATGCTGGAGTACCGTGACGTAGAAGTGCCGACGGGCGCTGAGTCCACCGTGCGGCTGCTGGCCTGGGAAGACGGCCGCTGGCGAAACATCACGCGCAGCCTCGCCGCGGATGAGCGGGAGGTTGCCGGCCAGACCACGTCCTGCACGTACTTCACGCTGGCGCTTGCTCAGCAGACGTTCACTGACATACCGACCGATTTCTGGGCGTTCGACGCCGTGAAGGCGTGCGTGGATGCCGGCATCGTCAAGGGCTACCCTGATGGCAGCTATGGGGCCACCGTTCCGGTGAGGCGGGACCAGATGGCGGTCTACATCTCCCGCGCCCTGGCAGGGGGTGATGACACGGTACCGACTGGGCCGGCCACCGCGACGTTTTCGGATGTTCCCATCGACTACTGGGCATTCAAGTATGTGGAGTACGCGGTCACGCAGAACGTGGTGAAGGGCTATTCGGACGGCACCTACAAGCCCACCGATGAGGTAGACCGCGGGCAAATGTCGGTATTCATCGCCCGCGCCATCGCCACGCCGACGGCCGGCGCCGACCTGGTGAACTACACGCCGCCGGCGACGCCGACGTTCCCGGATGTGGCCACCAGCTTCTGGGCCTACAAGTACGTGGAGTACATCGCCCAGCCCGCTATCGGCGTGACCAAGGGCTATCCCGACGGCGATTACCATCCCGAGTACATCTGCACGCGGGATCAGATGGCGGTGTATGTGGCGAGGGCGTTCCAGCTGCCGCTGTAGGCAGATGGGTCTGCATTCCGTGGTTCACAGCTTTCTTGCCGAAAGGGCCCTGAAGCGCCGCGCCACGTTGGCTTCAGTGGCTCGCTCGGGAGCGGGATGGTGGTATGGGTGCGGCGTGTTGTTTGGGCGGCCTGCCTCTGCCACTTGCGGGAAGCCCCAGTGAGTTGGGCTGCCCATCAACGCATCTATGGAATGCTACTATCTGGCTGAAGAGCGAGCGCCAGCGAACAGGCGTTTCTCTCGACAGCACGGCAGATGTGGGGAATGGTCTCCGGCTGCCGTTCGCCTATGACGTAAGCAACTGGTTGGCGTACGGGAGAGCCGCGGCTCCGTCGAGAGCTCGGCTGATCAGGCGGCGGCCTGCGCAACCGGTACTCCAGTCAGGAGGACGGTGTGGCAAACACCTGTGTTCACCGAGTTGTCGCTTACATGCTGGCCCTGACCTGCTTGACAGCAGTCGGCCTGGGGGTCGCACTCAGGCCTGCGGCCGCCGACTTCACTGACGTTCCCTCGGACTACTGGGCGAAGAGCTGGATCGACTATCTGACGAGTGCGGAGATCTCACAAGGATACCCCGACGGCACCTTCAAGCCCGACCTCCCAGTGACCCGCGACCAGATGGCGGTGTTTCTGGGCCGGGTGCTGGAGGCGATGAAGCCGGTTCGCGGCGTAGCGTGGGTGATGCCGGACGAGGCGACCGCCGGCGCCTACCACGTGATCGCCCCCGTACAGCGAGAGGCGAGCGCGTACGAGCTCTACTCTGGCATGAACGGCGTGGACTTCAGCCTGCTGAGCAGCGCGACCTACCAGGTCGGCCCTGACTTCGTCCGCTGGTATGTTCCCACCACGGCGGCGAACACCTACTTCAAACCGGTGGCTGTGGTCGATGGCGAGGAGAGGCAGCTCTGCCATCTTCTGACCGCTGGGCCCGGCAGCGGGCCGGTCCCGATCACCATCACCTCGCCGTCTAGCAATCCAGTGCCCAGGATGCCGATCATCGAGTGGACGAGCGTTCCAAACGCGGTCGCCTACTACGTGGTGGTGAACTCGGCAACGCCGGATCTGGCCAAGGACTACTGGGCGATCACAGAGGCCTGGCGGACGGGGCTGAGGTCCCACCAGAGGCAAGGTCCGGGCGTGCTCTTCGGGAACGTGCTGACGCCCGACGCGCCCGCGCCTCTGGCTGGAGATGCGGACTTCACCGTGAAGGTATACGGCATTGATGCGGGTGGGTACGGCTTCGCATCCGGGAGTCTGGCGTTCCACACCATGCCCTGATGATGGCGGCACGCCGAGGCAGGACTGCCTCGGCCCTGTTGAGGTCTGCGTACGTGATCACGAATCCCGCTCCGCGCGACAGGGCGGGATTCGTCATGAGCGACCATCAGCGGAACTGAGGCCCGTTGCTCCAAGATCGCCAGTAGGCCTGTGGCCGAGCGCGCGAACGAACACACTCACCATCCCGTACTTCAGGCACACATTGGCGCATACCGGGTACACCCCAGAACGGGCGCGAGCAAGGTCAGCGGGATCAAGGCCCCCGGTCGCGGCTGCGGCCGATCTGTCGCGTTGCTTCCGTTCCGGTCACGCACCCCCGCCCGGCCATCTCCATGCTGTGATCTCTGGCTTGTCCACCCCCTCCTGATGCGCGTAGCTCGTGTGTTCGATGATCTGGTCTTTCAGCCACTCCTTGACATGGCCCCCCGCAACCTGGAGCTTCGGCACCCGGTCGATGACATCGATCGCCAGGTTGAAGCGATCTATCTGATTGCGCATGGCGAGGTCGAGCGGGGTGTTGATGCTGCCGTGCTCTTTGTAGCCGCGGACGTGAAGGTTATGGTGATTGGTACGGCGGTAGGCGAGCTTGTGGATCAGCCAGGGATAGCCGTGGAAGTTGAAGATGATGGGCTTGTCAGTGGTGAACAGGCTGTCGAAATCACGGTCGGACAGGCCGTGGCTGTGCTCGCTGGGCGGCTCCAGGCTGAACAGATCGACCACGTTGACGAACCGGAGTTTGAGATCCGGGAAATACTCCCGCAGAAGCGCCGCTGCGGCCAGCGCCTCCATGGTCGGGATGTCGCCGGCGCACGCCAGCACGACGTCGGGCTCGCCACCCTGATCGGTGCTCGCCCAGTCCCACATGCCGATGCCCTTGGCGCAGTGCTCAACGGCCTCCTCTATCGCCAGGTACTGGAGATGAAGCTGCTTGTCCGACACGATCACGTTGGCATAGCCAGTGCTGCGCAGGCAGTGGTCGGCCACCGAGAGCAGGCAGTTTGCATCGGGCGGCAGGTAAATGCGAGCGACCCGCGAGCTCTTGTTGGTGACCACGTCCAGAAAGCCCGGGTCCTGATGACTGAAACCGTTGTGGTCCTGGCGCCAGACGACCGAGGTGATCAATATGTTCAGGGAGGAAATGGGCGCCCGCCAGGGCACGTCCTGGCATTTCTCAAGCCACTTCGCGTGCTGGTTGAACATCGAGTCGATGACATGGACGAAGGCCTCGTAGGAAGCGAAGAGGCCATGGCGGCCCGTCAGCAGATATCCTTCCAGCCAGCCCTCCAGGGTATGCTCGCTGAGCATCTCCATGACTCGGCCGTCGCGGGACAACTCGCTGCCGTCCGCATCCTCGGGTTTGATTTCCGCCATCCAGGTCTTCTTGGTGACTTCGTAGAGAGACGTGAGGCGGTTGGAGGCAGCTTCGTCGGGGGAGAGCACCCGGAAGTTGGTCATGTTGTTGTGCATCACGTCGCGCAGATAGACTGCCAACACGGCCGTGTTCTCGACCATGGCGGTTCCGGGCGTGGTGACGTCGACGGCGTATTCGCGAAAGTCGGGCAGACGAAGGGGGGTGCGCACCAGCCCGCCGTTGGCGATGGGATTCGCGCTCATCCGACGGGGGCCGATGGGCGCCAGCTCCTTCAGTTCCGAGATCAGCCGGCCGGTCTCATCGAACAGCTCCTCGGGCTTATAGCTCTGCAGCCAATCTTCCAGCAACTTCACATGAGCGGGATTGTCTTGAACCTGGAAGGGTACCTGGTGAGCCCGCCAGAAGCCCTCAACCTTGTGGCCGTCCACCTGCTTGGGGCCGGTCCACCCTTTGGGGGTGCGGAGCACGATCATCGGCCACTCGGGGCACCCGTCAACGCCCTTCGTGTGCGCCTCGTGCTGGATCGTCCGAATTTCGGCTATCACGTCTTCCAGCGTTCGAGCCATCAACTGGTGCATGGCGGCAGGATCGGAGCCCTCCACGAAATGGGGCTTGTAGCCGTAGCCGATGAACAGGCTTTCCAGCTGCTTGTGGCTGATTCTCGCCAGCACAGTCGGATTGGCGATCTTGTAGCCGTTGAGGTGCAAGATGGGCAGCACCGCGCCGTCGCGGATGGGGTTGATGAACTTGTTTGAGTGCCACGCCGTTGCCAGAGGGCCGGTCTCCGCCTCGCCGTCACCCACCATGACGACGACGATCAGATCCGGGTTGTCGAAGGCCGCGCCGTAGGCATGGGAGAGGCTGTAGCCCAACTCCCCTCCCTCATGGATGGAGCCCGGTGTCTCCGGGGTGCAGTGACTTCCGATGCCACCGGGGAAGGAGAACTGCTGGAAGAACCTTCGCATCCCCTCTTCGTCCTCGCCCTTGTCCGGGTAGACCTCCGCATAGGTCCCTTCCAGGTAGGCGTTGGCGAGGGTGGCGGGGGCGCCGTGGCCTGGCCCCGAGAGGTAGATCATGTTCAGATCGTGTTTCTTGATCAGCCGGTTCAGGTGCACCCACGTCAGAGCCTGGCCAGGGTCGGTTCCCCAGTGACCCAGGAGGCGCTTCTTGATATGATCGATCCTGACGGGCTCCTTCAGGAGTGGATTGTCCTTGAGGTAGATCATGCCCACGCATAGATACAGGCTCGCGCGCCAGTAGGCGTCGATCTTTCGTAGCTCTTCCGCGCTCAAGGGTCCTTTCGGGGCTCTGGCCCTGGCGGTTGGCGATCCGGCCATCACGGCCTCCTCAGCTCGCGGACTACCCGGTAGGTGTGCCGCGCGATCATCAGTTCTTCATCCGTCTTCATCACACGGGCGGAGACGGGGCTGTCATCGCGAGATATGATGGGCGCGCTCGCGTCGTTGCGGTCCGGGTCCAGACGGAGGCCCAGGAATCCCACCTTTTCACAGATTCGCCGGCGGATCGCCGCCGCGTTCTCCCCGATGCCACCCGTGAAGATCAGCGTGTCCAGGCCGCCGAGCGCCGCGGCCAGGGCGCCCAGAAACTTCGTCGCCTGGTAGCAGAAGAGCGCGACGGCCAGCGCCGCGCGGGCGTCGGTCGCCTCTCTCTCCAGGAGATCTCTCATGTCAGAGGTCTGGCCGGACAGGCCCAAGAGGCCGGAGCGGTGATTGAGCAGGTCGCGCACATCCGCGGGGCTGAGACCTTTCTCTTCGATGAGGTAGAGGACAACGGAGGGGTCGAGGTCGCCCGAGCGGGTGCTCATCACCAGCCCACCAGTTGGGGTGAAGCCCATGGTCGTATCCACGCTCCTGCCGCCGCGGAGAGCGATTATACTCGCCCCGTTCCCCAGGTGCGCAACGATCACGCGCCCGTCCGCGGTTTCATCTCCCGCTTCGGCGCGCAGCTCACCCATGATGTACTCGCAGGACAGCCCGTGGAATCCGTAGCGGATCACATCTCGGAACTCCGGGCCACGAGGCAGGGCGTACACCTGCGCCAACTCCGGCATCTGCCGGTGAAAGGCGGTGTCGAAGCATGCCACCTGTTGCGACGCGGGGTAGTGCCTCTCCACAGCCTCAATCGCCTTGATCTCATGGGGGAGATGATCGGGCGCGAGCGGGATCAGTTCTCTCAGGGCGGCCATCAACTCCGGCGTCACCCGTTCCGGCTGGCTGTGCTTCGCCCCGCCATGCACGACCCGGTGGCCCACTGCGTCGACCGTGTAACCGCCCTCATGGCTGCCCAGCCATCCCAGAAGCGCCTGCAACGCGGCATCGTGATCCGGCAGCGGCAACTGGTCTTCGGTCAGCGTCCGGCCGGCTTCATCTTCTGCATGAAAGAGGCCGTGTCCGACGCCGATCCGCTCGATGAGTCCGTGCAGCTGAAGCTGCTCTGACCCGGTCATGCGGTAGAGCGCGAACTTCACACTGGAGGAGCCGCTGTTGATGGTCAGTATCCGCGATCCGGATGCGTCGATGGTGATGCTCCCCGTTAGCCGGAAGGACGTGGACCGCGCCGATCGAGGCCGGACCGCAGGCATGCGCTCTGGCGCCCTACTCAGTTGCCCGACTGCTGCGATAGCCCTGTCGCCCCCAGGGCCCAAGCCTCGGCGATATCTGCCCGGCGATCCGATCAGCCCAAGCCATGTCGCCGGTAGAACCAGGTCTTCACCCACTGCACCAAGACCAGGTAGGTGGCGGTCAGCATGATCAGAGCTGCCAGCAGAGGCGCCGGAAGTGGGGTGAAATGCAGCAGTGGGCCCAGTGGCGTGTACGGCCAGAGGATGCCGACCAGGACGATAGCCGTGACGCTCACGAGCATGGTCTTGCTTGGCCGGCTGCGGAAGGGGTTTCCCGCGGTGCGGATGACGAAGACCACCAGCGTCTGGGTGGTCAGCGACTCCACGAACCACCCGGTGTGGAAGAGTTGCTCGCCGGCGTGAAACCCCCACAGCAGGACCCCAAAGGTGAGGAAGTCATAGACCGAACTGATGGGGCCCATCACCACCATGAACTGGCGGATGAAGTCCACCCGCCAGCGGCGGGGATGGCGCAGCAGCTCCGGGTCCACGTTGTCCGTGGGGATACTGAGCTGCGAGGTGTCGTAGAGGAGGTTGTTCAGCAGGATCTGGGTCGGCAGCATCGGCAGGAATGGCAGAAAGAGGGAGGCGGCCGCCATGCTGAACATGTTGCCGAAGTTCGAGCTGGTACCCATGATGATGTACTTGAGGATGTTGGCGAAGCTGCGGCGCCCCTCCACCACCCCGTCGTGAAGCACGCGGAGATCTTTCTCCAGGAGGATGATGTTGGCTGCGTCCTTCGCCACCTCCACGGCGTTCATCACCGAGATCCCGACGTCGGCAGCGTGCAGTGACGGCGCGTCATTGATCCCATCGCCGATGAACCCGACTACTCTCCCCTGCGCTCTCAGTGCGGCCATCACCCGGTTCTTCTGCTCCGGCGAGACCCGCGCGAAGATGGCCCCGTGCTGCGCTTGGTAGGCGAGGGCGGCATCATCCAGACCGTCGACATCATGCCCGACCAGGACCCGCTCGGCGGGAAGGCCGACGTCGCGTGCAACCTTCCGCGTCACGTACTCGTTGTCGCCGGTCATCACCACCACTGCGATCCCGTCCTCGCGGAGTGCCTGAAGGGTGGCCTGGACGCCCTCTTTCGGCGGGTCGAGGAAGGCGCCGAACCCGACGAGCACCATCTCCCGCTCTTCATCTCGGGTGTAGGTCGGCTGCTTCTCCACCGGCCTGATCGCGACCCCGAGCACCCGGTAGCCTTCCGCGCCGAGGCCCTGATAGACGGCCTCCGCCGCCTGTCGCTGGGCTGCATCGAAGGGTTTATCGGCATCGGCGATACGCACCGACGTGCAGGCATCGAACACGTCTTCCGCGGCGCCCTTCGTGATCAGGAGGCACTCATCGCCCCGCGCGACGACCACCGAAAGCCGCCGCCGGCCGAAGTCAAAGGGTATCTCATCGAGCTTGGTGTACTGGTCGATAGCGGGGTGCGAATGCTTGAGGATGGCGTCGTCCAGCGGGCTCTTGATGCCGGCCTCAAAGAAGCTGTTGAGATAGAGCAACTGCATCACGCGGTCGTCGTCATTACCCTGGGCATCCAGGTGCCGGTCGAGCACGATTTCGCCTTCGGTGAGGGTGCCGGTCTTGTCGCTGCACAGGATCTCGATGCTGCCGAAGTTCTCGATGGAGGCCAGCTGCTTGACGATCACCTTCTTGCGGGCCATGGTGCGCGCCCCTTGGGCCAACGTCGCGGAGATGACAACAGGCAGCAATTCGGGGGTCAGCCCTACGGCCAGGGCAATGGAGAAGAGCAGCGATTCCAGGAGCGGGCGGTGGAACCACACGTTCACCGCGAAGACGAAGACAACCAGGAGGATGATGACGCGCGTGACCATCAGGCCGAATCGATGGATGCCGTGGTCGAACTCGGTCTCGGGTGGCCGTTGCGAAAGCCGTGCCGCGATGGCCCCGAACGCGGTGGCCGCGCCGGTGCGGGCTACAACGGCCGTCGCCAGTCCGGTCTGGACGGTGGTGCCCAGGAAGACGCTGTTGGTGGCCTGGGAGATGCCCACGTGGTCGCCAGCGAGATCCGCCGCCTCCTTTTCGACCGGCAGCGATTCCCCTGTGAGCGCGGACTCGCGCACCTGCAGGTCCTTTTCTTCGAGCAGGCGCGCATCCGCGGGCACCAGATCACCCGCATTGAGCCTAATGGTATCCCCGGGAACCAGATCGGCGATGGGCAGCTCCTGCTCTCGGCCATCGCGAACCACACTCGCCTTGGCGGCGACCTGGCTCCGCAGCTCTTCCACCGCGCGCCGCGCCTGAAAAGACTGGTAGAAGTTCACGAGCACACTGAGCAGGACGATCGTGATGATGATCCCGGCACTGACGCGTTCGCCTGTGACCGCGGAAACGGTGGCGGCGCCCAAGAGGATCAGCACGAGGGGGTTGAGGAAGAGCCGCAGGATCTCGCCGAGGAGCGCGAAACGCGACTCTTTGGCGATACTGTTCGGGCCGAACTGGCGCAGCCTGTTCTCGGCCTCCACTGCGGTCAGGCCCTGCGGTGTGGCCCCAAGCTCGGTCAGTAACTGGTTGAGCGGCATCTCCCAGAAGTCGTGCGCTTTGTCGACGGTCATCCCCTAGCCCCGGGGCGCGTACGGCTAGTTCCTGAAGGGTACGCGCCGCGAGTCAGGTTCGCCGCGGCACAGCATCATCCTGTGCGCTCCGGCGTCCTCGTCCTGGGGCGTGCATTCTATCACAGCAGCGTGGCCGCCCGCGCACGCCGAACCAACGGCAGCACCCGTTCTTGGGCGCACCGTACATACGCGCAGCCTGCAGGGCCAGCAACGCCCTACGAGGCCCGAGGATTCGACAACCGGGAATTCCGACCCCGGAAAGCGCCTGCAGCCCTGCAACACAATGGCAGCGGGAAACCAGCTAGGCCAACACCGCGTGCGCTTGCTCCATCCGCGCTTGCACCGGCAAGCCCCACGGACAAACGGCAGTACAGCCCGGGCAGGCGCCACAGGCGCGCGCAGTCGCGGCCGCCGGCAGCTCCCGGTACAGCTCGACCGCGCGCTCCCGGTCGCCGTACCCATCGTGATAGAGCATATAGCGCATGATATCGGCTACCTGCACCCCCGCTGGGCACTGCTTGGTGCACGCTCCACAGAGTCGGCAGGCGCCAGCCGATGCCAGAACCACCGCCGCCTCAAACTCGCTCAGCGCAGCCGCGCTTACCTTTCCGGTGGCCGCGGCCACGTTCTGCTCAAGCTCGTCGAAGGTCGGCATGTCCACGATCACCGTTGACACGTTCTGGTCCTTCAGCACCCATTGGATCGCCTGCTGATAGGGGTTGCCCTCGAGATTCTGGAACGCGTCCGAGCCTGCGCCGCTGTGCGCGGGCTGAAGGGATTTCATGGTGATCACGCCCAGCCCGGCTTTTTTCGCCTCAGCGATCGCCGCCGCCACCGTGTCGCCGGTGACCGCGTTGTAAGCGGGCAGCACCGCGTCATACCGCTTGCTCGCGATTGCAGCGCGGATGACCCCCGCCTGGTTTGAGTGCGTGGAAAGCCCGCTGAACCGCGCTTTGCCAGCCTTACGCGCGGTGGTGAACGCCTCCCACACCTCATCGCTGTTCACCTGCGCCTCGTTGTCGGCGCCGTGAATCTGGACGAGATCCACGTGGTCGGTGTTCAGCCGCTGCAGGCTAGCGTCCAGTGACTTGAGCAGATCGGCGGATGGCAGCGTCCCGTCGGTCTCCCATTTCGTTGCCACCACCACCCTGTCTCGACGCCCCTTGAGCGCATTCCCCAGATCGACCTCGCCGTTGCCGTGCCGATAGGCCGGCGCCGTATCGATGTAGTTGATCCCCAGGTCCAGGCCTCGATGGATCACCTCCGCATTGCCGGTGCGGATGGTCCCGAAGCTGAGCTCTGACACTTTCAGCTTGGTGTTGCCAAGGACGCGATACTTCATCCCGGTGGATGGTGTTGACGTTGCCGCCAAGACAGCGGGCAGCCCGCTTGCCATCCCCGACGCGGTACCCGCCGCTGCCGCCGCGCTTACCGCGGCCCTTTTCAGGAAATCTCGACGTGTGAACCCATCACGATCCCGCGCACTACCCATCATCTCTCCTCCCGCAGTGGTACGCGCTCCATCCAACAGGAGACGCATGACAAGTCTACGTGGTGGTGATCGGTGCGCGCAATACCATTCTCGCCGGTAGCGTCCACTTCAGAACACCGGCCGGCCAGCACGTCATCCCCTCGAGAACGGGGCACGGGAGTGCCCCGAGTGAAGCTGAAGGGAGCGCGGCAACGGCACTCAGTCGTACCCCGCCTCTCACTGCCCGATGGGGGAACCGGCTCCACAGGCAGTGTTCTTGGCCCACTCGCGCTCGTACGCGGCCCTCACTCAGGAACGCAATATCCCATTCAGGAGCAGAACTGCTGCCCACTCCTTCGGGCCGCCTTGAGTGATGGCCTCAGACATCCCCTCCGCCGGAGCGGCAGGCCCGTCGCGCGTGATGATCGCCATTAGGCCGATTTCCCGACGCTCCAGCTACGGTCGGTCATTCCAGGGCCTAGCGGCCACCCACCGTGCTCCGGGATCAGGCTGATTTCGAGGTGGACTTGGACTCGGGCTCATCGAGGTCCTGGGTGATCTCGCGCGTCGACTTGCGGAACTCTCTGATTCCCTGGCCCAGGGAGCGGGCCATCTCCGGGAGTTTCTTCGCGCCGAAAAGCAGGAGCACGAGCACCAGAATGACGACAATGTCCTGTGGGCTACCGAGGAAAGCTAGCATAGCAGCTCCGTGAGACGTTCAGTTCGTCAATGATACGCCCTCCCGAGGCGGCTGACAACAGCTGTCAGAGCTGTTCTTGTGCGTTTGGAGAAGCCACGGCGGACGGCGGCATTGGCCATTGTGCGCCCACGAGGCGAAGGGGGCGGCGCGTCGAAGCAGGTGAGACGATGGGAGGAAAACTCATGGCCGCTGCCTTTGAATTCAGGGCGCCGCATCTCATCCGCGTGGGGCGGGGCGTGCTTGCCCAGGCGCCGGCGGATGGGCACGCGCTCGGGATCCGCCGGGCGCTCATCGTCGCTGATTCCTATCTGGCGCGCATCGGGCAGGTCGAGAGGCTGTGCGGCCTCTGCCGACAGGCCGGCCTGGAGGTGGGCGTATACAGTGGTGTGGACGGCGAGCCGCTCGTGCGTCACGTCGACGAGGGCCTCGCCGAGTACCGGGCTTTCGGGGGGGATGGCGTCATTGCCATCGGCGGGGGGAGCGCCATCGACACCGGGAAGGCGGTCGCGGTCATGTCGACGAACCCGGGCCGCATCAGCGACTATATGGCGCCCCGGCGTCTGGCAGCCGACCGACCGCCCCTGGTGTGCATTCCTACGACTGCCGGCACCGGCAGCGAGGTTACCCGCGCCTGCATCATAACGGACCCGGACACGAAGGTGAAGATGCTCGTCTCGGACCCGCGGCTCATCCCGGACGCGGCGATTGACGATCCCGAGCTCACCGACTCCTGCCCGCCCCATGTCACCGCGCACACCGGCCTCGATGCGCTGACCCACGCCATCGAGGCGCACGTCTCTCGGCGCGCCAACCCCTATTCGTCGCTGCTGGCGCTATCGGCCATCAGGCTGATCGCCGGGCATCTGCGCCGAGCGTTCGCGGACGGCTCGGACAAGGAGGCCCGTAACGCGATGATGCTGGGCCAGCTCGAGGCCGGCCTCGCCTTCAGCAACTCCTCGGTGTGCCTGGTGCACGGCATGGCCCGGCCGCTCGGGGCCTACTTTCACGTCCCTCACGGGCTTGCCAACGCGATCCTGCTGCCGACAGTGATGGCCTGGACCCTGGAGGCCGCGGGGCGTCACTACTCCGAAATCGCCCGCGCCTCAGGATGCGATGTAGAGGGACGGTCCGATGACGAGGCCGCCCGCGGCGGGGCTGCGGAGGTGGCTGCGCTCTGCCGGGACCTGGGGCTGCCCGGCCTGGCCGAAGCGGCCGGCGGGGCGGAGAAGGTTCGACAGGCAGCGCCGCAGATGGCGAGGGATGCGCTGGCCAGCGGCAGCCCCGCCAATAACCCGCGGCTGCCAGGCGAGGATGACATCGTCGCGCTCTACGAGAGGGCCCTGGCGGCGACCGGCGCCACGAACCGGAAGCAATGAGAGGAGCGATGCATGCGCCGCTATACCCGGTCCTCTCCAGAAGGTCCATCGGCGCTTGCTCACCCACAATGCAGGCCGGTTGTCAGCGGCCCTCGCGGGAAAGGACCCCGTGCGAAGCGAGCTCGTCGCAAGTGCGGATCTGCTCACCCCGAAACGGCTGACCGAAGTCCTTCGCGGCAGCGAACATCTCGACCGCGGAGAGGTGCTGACTAGCCGCGTGTCCCGGGCCTCCGCCGACGACGGCTCTTCCTTCGGCTACGATGCCAACGGCAACATGACCAGCGTGTCCGGCCCGCTGGGGAGCTGGACGCTGGCCTATGACGATCAGAACCGGCTCACCTCGATGGCCTATCCCAGCGGAACCGACACCTTCACCTACAATGCCCTGGGCCAGCGCATGCGGGCTAACCTGAATGGCAGCGTTTTGAGGTATATCTACAGTGGGGACCGGGTGGTGGAGCAGACCGATGACGAGGGGAATATGCTGACCAGGTACGGTCTAGCCACCGGCAGCTACTACGACCCGCTGCTGGGACTAGAGTTCGCCGATGGCGATCAGCGATACCCGCTCTCCGACCTCATCGGCACCGCGCGCCGGCTGGTAGACGAGTCCGGTACTGCTACCGACGCCTACTCTCTCGATGCCTTCGGCCGATACATGGATGGCTGGACGAACCAGACGCCGAGCCCGTATCGGTTCGGCGGGGCGTGGGGGTATACCACCGACACCCCGGGGTCAGGGCTGCTGCAGCTCGGAGCGCGTTTCTACTGGCCGGAGGTGGGGAGATTCGTAAGCCAGGACCCGATCGGCGATGGAGTCAACTGGTATGCGTACGCGGATGACAACCCGCTTACGGGGATCGATCCGGAGGGGCTGGTCAGGGCGGACGATGTCTACGACGCTGTGGGCAACTTCCTGGGCGGCGCCACCGACACGCTAAGCTTCGGCCTGGCGGCGCCACTCCGCAGAGCATTCGGCGTTCG
>JBEKKD010000012.1:0-21718 GCA_050010895.1 Armatimonadota bacterium | reverse complement strand
CGGAGATGAAAGGACCCGGGTGCATCTACCGCATCTGGTCTGCGGCACCGGGTCAGGGCCGTGTGAAGATTTTCCTCGACGGCGCCGCAGAGCCGGCGGTCGATCTGCCGTTCAGCGGCTACTTCGATCGGCAGAATCCGCCCTTCACGTACCGCTCTCTGGTTCACGTCACCCATCCCATCGCCGGCGGGTACAACTGCTACGTTCCCATCCCGTATCGGAAGTCGTGCAAGATCACTGCTGAGAAGGGCTGGGGCAGCTACTATCACTTCACCTATGCAACTTTCCCGCCGCCCACCGAGGTTCCCACCTTCTCGCGTGTGCTCTCACCACGAAGCCTATCGGCGCTGCTCGAGGCGAGCCGGCTGCTGGCGAATCGGCTCGGCTCCGATCCGGCGGGTCAGCGGGCGGGAGAATTGACCCAGGACCATGTTATCACCGTCGGGCCGGGGGCCACCGAGACCGCCGCGAGGCTCGTCGGCGAGGGGGCGATAACCGGCATCAAAGTGAAGCTGCTGGGCCCGAATCGGGGCTCGCCCTCGGTCCTGCGCGAGCTCGTCCTCAAGATCCACTGGGATGGAGAGCCCAACCCGAGCGTCTGGTCGCCCCTTGGCGACTACTTCGGCTCCTCGGGCGGGATTGACCGGTACAGATCGCTTCCTCTTGGCATTACCGAGGACTGGCTCTACTCATTCTGGTACATGCCGTTTGCCTCCGGAGCGCAGATCGAGGTGGCGAACGGGTCCAGTCGCGCGGTGACGTTGAGGTTCAGGGTCACTCGCGCGCCACTATCGCGCCCAATCGGCGAACTAGGCCGCTTCCACGCCAAGTGGCACCGCGACGCCATGCTGCCGACCGAGCCGGGGCGCGGGATGGACTGGACGATCCTGAAGGTTCGCGGCCGGGGCCGGTTCTGCGGCGTGATGCTGAGCGTGTGGAACCCGAAGGGAGGATGGTGGGGCGAGGGCGACGAGAGGTTCTTTGTGGACGGCGAGCACTTCCCCTCCACCTTCGGCACAGGCACGGAGGACTACTTCGGCTACGCGTGGTCGAACCCGCTGAGATTCGAGCACGCCTTCCACAACCAGACCTCTCAGCACGCCGGCAACGGGGGACTGATATCCCTGAATCGCTGGCAAATCGCCGACAACGTGCCATTCCAGACGTCGTTCGAGGGCGCGATCGAGAAATACTTCCCGAACACGCGTCCGACCCTCTACAGTTGCGTCGTGTACTGGTACCAAGCGCCAGGCGGCACTGACCCGTACGGCCCGGTCCCGATCGCACAGGGGCGTCTCGGTGGACACCCATAGGGGCGAGCAGTACAATACTGGAACTTAGACGCCGAAGCAGGCGCGGAGGGACAGGGGCAAGTCGAGCGGCTGTGCGCCGTGCCGGGGGTAGACCTAGGCGATGGACAAGCTGACGCGCGAGGCCATGCAGTGGCTCGATTGGCGCTACCGCGTAGGCGTCGCGGAAGGCCGGTACCAGGCGCACGAGCCTATCTACGGTGTCGCCTGTCACCAGACGGACGGGAACCATGCGGGACGGCTGGCACGGGCGTACTGCATCTTCCGCCGGCTCGCACAACTGCGGTTCGAGACCCTGCTGGACGTCGGTGGCTCGGAGGGGTACCACGCCAGCCTCGCTCGGCGGCTGCTCTCGGCCCGGGCCGTGACTTCGGACCTCTCCACGGAGGCCGCGAGGCGCGCGAGAGAGCTGTTCGGTCTCCCCGCGGTGGGGGCCGATGCGCACTGGCTCCCGTACGGAGACGACAGCTTCGACGTCGTTCTCTGCTGCGAGGTGCTGGAACACGTCGCGGACCCCGTGGCGGTCATGTCCGAGGCGCTGCGGGTGGCGCGGCGCTATGTGGTGTTCAGCACGGAGGAGCTCGCGCAGAGCGCGCGGGCGCGCGAGATCCATCTGCTACTGGCAGGCCGGCCATATCCGCATGCTGAACGCAACTGGTTCCTGTCCACTGACTTCCCGACCGTGCTCGGCGACAAGGTGACGTGCGAGCGGCAGGGCGTGGCTACTGACCGGTACGCCGAACTTGTGGTGACCAGGAAGGAGCCGCGCGAGGATGAGGTCCGCGACCTCGTGCTCGAGATGACGCGGCTCGATAGCCCCCTGTCGATGGAGTACGGCATCCTCGTTGTGAAAGCGAAGGGGGATGCGCCGCCGCTCGACACCTCACAGCCCGGCGACCCCGCGCTGCTGGATGCCATTCTCGAACACCGGGTGAGCGCGGGCCAACCGGCGCAGCATGTGGCGCCAGATGCGGACGCGTTCTTGCAGGAGCAGCTTGCATGCCCCATCTGCCTGGTTCCTCTGCGCGCGCGGGCCGACTCTCTGACATGCGCTGAGTGCGACCGCGAGTTTGCCGTCGAAGAGGGCATACCGAGGCTGCATGGCATACCTACAGCGGCTGAAGCCAGCGAGGCGCCGCGCCGCAGATGGCCGTGGCTCACCCCGGCGGCACAGGAGTTGCGCGCCATGTTCACGGCGCCCCGGAAAGAGCCCAGCCGCCTGCTCTGCCATCTGCTCAACGTCGAGCTTGGGCTGCTGGCTCTTTCCCAGGGCCTCCAGGATCCCGGCGTCGACGGCCTGAACTCGGGGGCGGTACGAAACGCGCTGATGACGCCGCCTCTTCGCAGCGGGACGGAGCCGCATGCGTCGGCGAGCAGGGCGATGTGGTGGGATGAGCTTCCCGCAAGCGAGGCCGAGATCGAGGCCATGTGCGCGCTCAGCTGCAACGCTCTCAAACTGAGATGCCGCGTGGAGGCGCTGTCGCGCGAACGCGATGAAGTCTCGCGGCAACTCGCCGCGCTGTCCCAGCACCTCGACCGCATCTACTCCCGATGGCCGGTGAGGATTGCCCTCCGGCTGAAGCGTCTATGGGGGGTGTTGAGGCGGAAGTGAGCGGGGCAACTGGCGCTGAGCCCTGGAGATGGTGCTGTGTGGATCGCAGACGCTGGGATTGAGCCGGGCCGCAAATGGTTTTTCAGCCTCGGCTCGGCGGTCGGCTATCTGGAGGCCAATGAGGCTGAGCTGTGGCGGAGTGAGACGTTCGATTCACCGACCTCTCTGAGACCATGGAAAGACCAGGCTCGCGCTCTGCAAGTCGCCGCGGGTGTGCGGCGACCTGCCGCGTCAGGCGGAGTTGGTTGGGGAGCCGTATGCGCTCAGCGGTATCGGGAAGAACTCGGCCTTACTCACGGTAGAGTCATACAGAGAGGTGCGGTAGACGCGGCAAGGGACGCCAGAGGGCGTCCCTTGCGTCCAACGGCCGTGAATCGAGCCGCGGCCATGCCGGCCGCGACCGTGCGATCGGGTCTAGTACTTCTTCAGCGGGACGGAGTATCCAAGGCGGACGAACCAGTTCTGATCCTGCAAGCCAAGTCCGACCGGATCGGCATTGGTGCTGCCGATTTCGGCAGTGAACTCAGGCGAGAACTTGTAGCGCAGCACCGCGGAGAAAACCGCCTTCTGATCGAGGTCGGTATCCTTCCATCGGTACTCCAGGCCCAGAGAGGCGCCGGCTGCGCCGACGAACTCGATGCCCAGGAAGGGCTTGGTCAGGCTCTCGCTGCCGCCCGGGACGTCGGCCTTGAGGTAGAGCAGGCCGGCGCTGCCGATCATGCGGGTTCCGCCGCCGGGACCCCATTCCCACTTCTCGCCCTTCATCGGGGTGAAGTCCTTGCTGGCGACGAGATAGGCGTTCCAGACCTTGGCGCTGTCCTTGGTGGAGCCGATGACGACGGGGGCGCCATACATGGTCGTGGTCGTGGTGACCTCTGAGACGAAGGCGTCGACCCAGTCCTTGTAGCTGGCGCCGACAGCGAGAGAAGCTGCCTCCTCTGGCTCTTTGGTAAGCTGAAGTTTACCGCCGATTCCCCAGATGCTGGAGTCGTCATGGTCCCGGACGGCCTGATAGGCTACCCATAGTTCCGCCTTATCAGCGACTCCGGCCAGGGCCTGCAACGACCACGCAGTCATGTCCTCGGATTTCTCGGTAAAGGACGACTCGCCGTAGATTCCCGCGCTCTCTGTCAGGTTCATCATATTGAATTTCTGGTAGCTGAGCGCGACATCGATCGACTTCACCGGCGCGACGTACGCGTTCGGCACAGTGACGATTCCCGTTGGGCCACCGAGCGAAGGGATCGCGAACCCAGCGCCACAGGCTGCGAAAAGCAGCAATGCGACCAGGACGGGAATTGTCCACAGTCTCATAGTCATCTTCCTCTTTCCTTTCACGACTTCGTGCAGCACAACATCCGCGGTGATGCACAATCGAGGGTCTTACCTGCAGTTCACCTCCTTTGTACCGGCGGCCGCCCGGGCTCGCCATCGAGGGATTGGAAAAACACACGCGTCAAATCTCCCCCATGTGACAGGGGGGCAGACCCAACGGCTAACCAATTCCTTTTATACCTTGTCTTGGCGCAACTTCCCCACAAGGCTGTGGGGGCGCCTGACGGGGCATCGTGGCCGAGATGGGGAGAGCGAAACGTCCCCCCAGTCGGGTGCAGTATAGCACAGGTGCGCGCCGACGTGTAGGGCCGGAAAGTGGCAATCGCCTGCGGCGGGCGAACCTGTGCCACTGAGGGTGGGGATGGCAACGGAGGGGCGCTAGGCGGCGAGGGGCTGCCGCAGGTCATGCACAACCATGCTAGTGAGCGCCCTTTCTTTCGCGGCCGAGGTCGGCAAGTTGCCGACTGGTGCGGGCGAGCGTTGCCGTCGGGAAGGGAGGGCGCAAGGGCGTCCAGTGGAATGCGGGTTGACCGGGCGGAAACGTGGAGGTACAATGTGGGTATGGCCTGTCGGCAGTCAATTGCCTACTGCCGACAGGGGGATGCGAAGAGTCGGAGAGAACGGCAGCGGCAGTGCGCCGATGAACGCGGATTCACGCGGATAGCGCTGCTGCGCAGCGCGGACGGCTCGGCGATGACAAGAGCGCTGGTTTCGGGACTGAAACCCCGAAACACCAGTAATATAGCGGAGGGGCGTCGGCACTGAAGTACCGACGCAACGGAGCAATGATGATTGGGTCGCCCTTTCGGGCGAACGCGGGTTACCAGTCGCTTACGCGACTGGCAAACCCACGCCACTGGTCTGCTGATGGTTTCGGCGCTGGGTGGAGTGCGTAAGGAGTCGACGGGCATGGGAATGCCCGTCCTACATCGCTCAGGGCAGGCCTGTGTCACTGGGAGCGGCGGAGGTTGAAGTGGCAGGATATGCGTACTTCTGGGGCTGCTATATTCCGGGACGGCTTCCGTTCATGGAGAAGTCGACCCGCGCTGTGCTTGGGCGTCTCGGCATCGACGCGGTGGATGTGCCCGGGCTGACGTGCTGCCCGGAGAAGACGATGATGCGCAATATGAGCCACCGGACCTGGCTGCTGACTGCGGCGCGGAATTTGAGCGTCGCCGAGGAAGCCGGGCTGGATTTCGTGACCCCATGCACGGGGTGCTTCTCGACGCTGAAGGGGGCGAGCGTCGAGCTGAGATCGGATCCAGCGCTGCATGAAGAGGTGAACCGGGAGCTGGCGCGGATCGGGCGGCGGTACCGGGGCACGACCGACGTGCTGCACGTGTTGGATGTGATCGACCAGGCGGTAGCGTCGGGGGCGCTGCGCGACCGATTGCTGTATCCCCTCACCGGCATGCGAATCGCGGTGCATTACGGCTGCCACCTGCTCCGCCCGAGCCGGGAGTTGATGTTCGACGATCCGTTTTGGCCGACGAAGTTCGATCAGCTCGTGTCGGGGCTGGGGGCAGAGAGCGTCCCTTACGCCTCCAAGATGGAATGCTGCGGAAACCTGCTGCTGCGGGCGGGCGAGGAGGAAACGGTGCAGGCGATGTGCCGCGGGAAGCTGCAGGACACGATTGCGCAGGGCGCGGACGCGCTGACGCTGGTGTGCCCGTCGTGCATGATGCAATACGACAGCATGCAGCACGTGCTGCAGCGCGCGGGCGAAGACGTGCATCTGCCGGTTCTGTACTACCCGGAACTGCTTGGACTCGCGATGGGCATGGAGCCTGATGAGTTAGGGCTGGACCGGCACCGGGTGGATGTGGGGCCGTTCCTCGAGAAGTGGGAGGCGCGCCGACAGCGGATCGACCTGGTGCGGGAGCATTGGGATTACCGGCTGGTGCAGGCGTGCGCGGAGTGCGCGGCGTGCATGGATGACTGCCCAGTGGCGCGAGCGGACCCGAGCTTCGATCCGAACGCGCTGGTGAGGGCGCTGGCGGCCGGCAGTGTGGGCGAGGTGCTGGATTCGCCGGAGCTGTGGAAGTGCGTGGAGTGCTATACCTGCGCGGAGCTGTGCCCGAACAAGTACGATCAGATGGCGATGCTCCGCGTGGCGAAGAATCTGGCGCTGGCGCAGGGGAAGGGGCCGAGCGCGGTGCTTGAGGGGGTGAGGACGTTTCGGGAGACGGGGAGGCTGACGGAGGGGTCGGTGGCGCAGAGGCGGCGGCTGGGACTGCCGCCTGTGGCGCCGGCCCCGGCGGAAGAGCTGAGAGAGTTGTTGGAGGGGGGAGAGTAGAGAGGCGAAGAGTCGAGGAGGCGGAGGGAAACGGCAACGACAGTCCGCCGATTGCCCGCCTGCGGCGGACGATGATGGGGAGTAGTTTCGGGACTGAAGTCCCGAAACACCAGAACACCAGAATATGGTGGAGGGGCGTCGGCACTGAAGTACCGACGCAACGGCGCTCAGGACAGGCTCTTCGCTTCGCTCAGGATGACAGAGAGTGCGGAGCGATGGGGAGAAATGGATGAATCGGTCTACGTTCGATCGCGGGAACAGAATGATCTCGGGGTGCGGGCTCAGTGGGTTTATGAGCCTGAAGGGTGAGCGGGTGAATGGGCGGGCGATTCGCGCGTCGCTGGCGTTGCTGCACGATCGGAGCAATGGGCTGGGCGGCGGGTTCGCGGCGTATGGGATCTACCCCGAGCGCGCAGACTGCTACGCCTTCCATATCATGTTCTACGATCCGGACGCGCAGGCGCGGACGGAAGCGGCGCTGGAGCGCGATTTCGAGGTGGTGCACGATGAGCGCATTCCCACTCGCCCGAATCCCAACATCGTGGACCCGCCGGCGCTGATGCGCTATTTCGTGTCGCCGCGCCCGGCGATGGTAGAGCCGTCGCATTTGCCGGTCGAAGAGTTCGTGATGCGGCGGGTGATGCATATCAATGCCGAGATCCAGAACGCGTTCGTGTTCTCCAGCGGAAAGAACATGGGCGCGTTCAAGGCGGTGGGGTATGCGGAGGACGTGGCCGACTTCTACCGACTGGAAGAGTACGACGCGCACATCTGGATCGGGCATGGGCGCTTTCCGACGAACACGCCGGGCTGGTGGGCGGGCGCGCATCCATTCACGTTACTCGACTGGGCGGTGGTGCACAATGGCGAGATCTCATCGTATGGGATCAATAAGCGGTACCTGGAGATGTTCAACTACCAGTGCACGATGCGCACCGACACCGAGGTGATCGCGTATCTGCTCGACCTGCTGATCCGCAGGCATCAGCTTCCCGTCGAGGTTGCGTGCGACGTGCTGGCGGCGCCGTTCTGGGAGCACATCGAGCAGATGCCGGAGGAGCAGCAGAAGCTGTATCGGGCGCTGCGCCAGGTGTACTCGAGCGCGCTCGTGAACGGCCCATTCGCGATCATCTTCGGCCGGCAGGGGGAGATGGTGGGGCTGAACGATCGGATCAAGCTGCGGCCGCTGGTGGCGGCGCGGAAGGACGACTGGCTGTATATCTCGAGCGAAGAGGCCGGGATCAGGGCGATGTGCGATGATCCGGATCTGATCTGGGCGCCGAGAGCGGGGCAGCCGGTAATCGGTAGGCTTGGGAGCAGCGTGGTGGTGGGAGAGCCGACGGGGGCGTGGGTGTGAGATCGAAGAGTCGAGGCGGGTGACAGTGGCAATAGGAGTGGCGTCCGCGGGGCGGACGCCGATTACCGTGTAGTGACGACGTGATCCTTCGCTCCGCTCAGGATGACAGAGAGGGTGATTGCGGGGCGGAGGGGCGTCGGCACTGAAGTGCCGACGCAACGCGCACGCAGCGGCGGGAGGGGCCAGCTCCTGCCCAACAGGTTGACGAGAGTGAGTGCCGGCATGGACGAGAGACGAGGACACCAGGCATCGGTGACGACGGTGAGAGTGCGGAGGGCGCGGAACGCGCGGGCGCCGATCTATCGGCCGAGCGATTTCAGGTGGGAGAATGATCCCGAGCACTGCGCGCGGTGCAAGCGGTGCGTGCAGCAGTGCGGGTTCCAGGCGATCACCTGGGAAGACGGTCCGGTGGTGGACTATTCGAAGTGCGTGGGGTGCCATCGATGTGAGGCGTTCTGCCCGGAAGAGGCGATCACGATTCGGCCGAACCCGCAGCACTTCCGGCCGCACCCGCTGTGGACGGAGTCGCACAGGCGCAACGTGTGGCTGCAGGCCGAGACAGGCGGGGTGCTGCTGTCGGCAATGGGCAATGACCTCCCCTACCCCGTGCTCTGGGACAGTCTGCTACTCGACGCGTGCCAGGTCACCAACCCGTCGATTGACCCGCTGCGCGAGCCGATGGAACTGCGGACGCATCTGGGGCGCAAGGGCGACAGCGTGGAGGTCGACTGGAACGATGGGGCGCCGAGGCTGAAGACGGAGATGGCGCCGATGTTGGAGATCGAGACGCCGATGGTGTTTGCGGCGATGTCGTATGGCTCGATCAGCCTGCCCGCGCAGAAGGCGATCGCGATGGCGGCGCAGGAGTGCGGGACGCTGTGGAACACGGGTGAGGGCGGGCTTCACCCGGAGGTGAAGCCGTACGCGCATCGGGCGTTCGTGCAGTGCGCGTCGGGGCGGTTCGGCGTGCACGCGGATTACCTGAACTCGGGCGCGGCGGTGGAGATCAAGATCGGACAGGGAGCGAAGCCGGGCATCGGCGGACACTTGCCGGGCGAGAAGGTGTCGCAGGCCGTGTCCGAGACACGGATGATCCCGATGGGGAGCGACGCGCTGTCGCCCGCGCCGCAGCACGACATCTACTCGATAGAAGATCTGCGGCAACTGATCTACGCGCTGAAGGAAGCGACGAACTACGAGAAGCCGGTGTCGGTGAAGATCGCGGCGGTCCACAACGTGGCGGCGATCGCGAGCGGGATCGTGCGGGCGGGCGCGGATATCATCTACCTCGACGGGTTCCGCGGGGGGACGGGAGCGGCGCCGACCACGATCCGCGATCACCTGGGCATCCCGATCGAGATCGCGATCGCGGTGGTCGATCAGCAGCTTCGCGACGAAGGCGTTCGCAATCAAGCGTCGGTGATCGCGGCGGGCGGGATCCGGTCGAGCGCGGATGCGGCGAAGGCGATCGCGCTGGGCGCGGATGCGGTGGCGCTGGGCACTGCGTCGCTGCTGGCGCTGGGCTGCACGCTCTGCCAGCGGTGCTACACGGGACGCTGCTCGTGGGGAATCACCACTCAGGACCCGGCGCTGACGCGGCGGCTCGATCCATATCTCGGGTCGCAGCGGCTGGTGAACCTGATACACGCGTGGAGCGCGGAGTTGGAGGAGATCCTGGGCGCGATGGGCGTGAACGCGATCGAGAGCTTGCGCGGGAGCAGAGAGAGATTGCGGTGCGTGGGGCTGGATCGGATGACGGCGGACATTCTGGGGGTGAAGCCGGCAGGGGTGGGGGCGTAGGGGCGAAGAGTCGGAGGGAAACGGCCACTGGCGGCGGGGCGGGTCGCCATGACAGATGGGGAGAGTATGAGCGTGCGGATTGATGCGAGGGAGTTGCATTACCGAGAGCTGAACCGGCAGGTGCGCGAGGCGGTGGCCGCGGGCGAGAGGGTGTTCGAGCTGTTGAACGTGAACGGGCAGCGGTATATCGCCGACGGGGTGAAGGGCGAGGTCAGCTTCGATATCCAGGGCGTGCCGGGGAACGACCTGGGCGCGTTCATGGATGGGCCGTCGATCGTGGTGCATGGGAACGCCCAGGATGCGGTGGGGAACACGATGAACGCCGGTCGGATCGTGGTACACGGGCACGCGGGCGATGTGCTGGGGTACGGGATGCGCGGGGGCGAGCTGCTCGTCCGCGGGCATGTGGGATACCGGGTCGGCATTCACATGAAAGCGTTCCGCGATCGGCAGCCGGTGGTGATCGCGGGCGGTTCGGCGGGCGATTTCCTGGGCGAGTATATGGCGGGGGGGATGTTGATCGTGCTGGGTCTGGTGGGGATGAGAGCGGGTCAGCCCACCGTCGGTCGGTGGTGCGGGACGGGGATGCACGGGGGGGCGATCTATCTCCGCGGCGAGGTGGATCCGACGTCGGTCGCGTCGCAGTTCGCGACCGCGGCGCCCGTTGACGAAAGTGACTGCGACCGCATCCGGCCGTATGTGGAGCAGTTCTGCAGGCTGTTCGAGATCGACCGGGCGGCGGCATTCGAGCCGGGGTTCACGAAGATCGCGCCGGTGTCGCATCGGCCGTTTGGGACGAAGTACGCGGCGTAACGGCGAGCAACCGCAGATACAACGGCAAGAGGACTGGCGTCCGCGGGGCGGACGCCAATTGCCAACATGTGAAGTCGCCCCTTACGGGGCGAACGCGGGCTACCAGTCGCTTGCGCGACTGGCAAACCCACGCCATTGGCCTATTGGCTATCTCGGCGCTGGGTGGGGTGCGTGAGGGATCGACGGGCATGGAAATGCCCGCCCTACATCACGGCAGTGGTCAAACCGGGCGCTCGCTCGGGATGACACTTCGGCGCTTGCCTACTCCCTGCGGTCACGCCCATGGTCTGGGCACGTTTGACCGCGGGCCGGTCCCGTGGTAGAATCCGCCATCAGGATGCTCCTAGTCCGGTACGCATGGAGGGGCTGCTTGTCGAGTTGGCGGGACTCAACTGGGCGCCATTCCTCATGGGCAGCCTGGCTGTCGTTACTGCTTCTTGCCGTCGCGGCGGCGCTGAGTCCCCTGCTGGCGGGATGCAGCGATCGGGAGAGCATTCATCCGGCGCTGCGCGTTGAGGATGATGAGTTCGAGAAGGCAGTCGAGCGGGGCCGAACTATTGCTGCTACGGGCGGCGATCCGTACAGAGCCTACAGCTTCAGCACTCAGCAGGTGAATCTGCGCGTCTCCCCGGATGTGATCGTGCGCGAGGCGGCATGCTGCTGGCCCAAGGATGAGATCGCTTTCCTGATTGCCAAGCAGGCGAACGGCGATGCCAGCGCCGTCGACCGGATTGCGAAGCAGGTGCGCGACCAGGTAGAGCGCGATCTGAAGTTCACGGTGCTGATTCAGATGCCGACAACGCGCGATCCGAACACTGCTATCCAGTTCGCGATGCGCAGCAGCGCGGGGGCCGAGTACCCGCCGCTCGCGGTGGAGCAGCCGGTGTTCATCCGTGAGGTGTCCACCGCGCTGGATCCGGAGATGCCGCCGTCGGCGATCTACGAATATGATGTGCACTTCCCGATCCAGGGGAGCCCCGGGTATCCGAAACTGGGCCCCGAGATCACGGGGCTGACGCTGATCGTGAAAGATGGGGATGCGGAGGCGTCGGTGCCGTTTGCCATGCCGACGCAGAAGCCGAGGTACTGAGGGGCGAGGATACCAGAGAGCAGTGCCGAGCGGGCAGCCCCCTGGGAGGGCTGCCCTTGTTGTTCACGGAGGGAAGCGGCAGTCCGCAGATAGTGCAGATCGCACAGATGGCGTTGCCGGGCAGCGCGGGCGGCCCGACAATGACAAGAGGAGTGGCGTCGGCACTCCGGCCGGCGGCGCGGCCGACGGCGCCGCTGGAGTACCGACGCAACGTGGGGGTTCTGGACAAGGATGAGGGATTTCGGGTAAGCTTTTTGCACGAGGGTCACTCCTGGGGAGATGAGGTTCAATGATCTCTTTCAACAGACGCCGCAATACGCTGGAGCAGGAGACGTATAACTACGAGCTGCAGGATGTCTCGCAGCCGAACCTGTTCCGGGATATTTTCGCGTATGATCTGCCGCCGAAGGTGCCGTTCAACCACCGGCATGTGCCGATGGATCCGCCGGATGAGATCTGGATCACAGATACGACGTTTCGCGACGGACAGCAGTCGCGGCCGCCGTTCACGGTGAGGCAGATCGTCGATATCTATTCGATGCTTCACCGGCTGAGCGGGCCGAACGGGGTGATCCGGTCGTGCGAGTTCTTTCTCTACTCCAACAACCATAAGAAAGCGGTCGACGCGTGCCTGGAGAAGGGCTTCCGCTATCCCGAGATTACGGGGTGGATCCGGGCCCACACGGAAGACTTCAAGCTGGTGAAGCAGATGGGGCTGCACGAGACCGGCATCCTGACGTCGGTATCGGACTACCACATCTTCCTGAAGCTGAAGAAGACGCGGCGCGAGGCGATGGAGAGCTATCTCGATATCGTACGGGGGGCGCTGGAGGCCGGGATCGTCCCCCGCTGCCACCTCGAGGATATCACGCGTGCGGATTTCTACGGCTTCGTGGTGCCGTTCGTGCAGGAGCTGATGAAGCTGGCAGATGAGGCGAAGACGCCGGTAAAGGTGCGGGCGTGCGATACGCTCGGCTATGGGGTGACGTATCCCGGCGCGTCGATGCCCCGCAGCGTCCAGGGGATCTGCTATGGACTGGTCCATCACGCCGGGGTGCCGAGCGAGTGGCTGGAGTGGCACGGGCACAATGATTTCTACAAGGTGCTGGTGAACGCGGCGACGGCGTGGCTGTACGGGTGCGCGGCGGCGAATGGGACGGTGCTGGGAATCGGCGAGCGCACGGGCAATACGCCGATCGAGTCGCTCGTGTTCGAGTACATGGGGCTGCGCGGCGCCGACAACGGGATGCAGACACAGGTGATCACGGAACTGGCCGAATACTTCCAGAAGGAATGCGGGCACGAGGTTCCGCCGCATCAGCCGTTCGTGGGCAGAGACTTCAACGTGACGCGGGCCGGCATCCACGCGGACGGACTGATGAAGGATGAGGAGATCTACAACATCTTCAACACGGACGCGCTGCTGAACAGGCCGGTGGCGGTGGCGATCGCGGACACGTCGGGCGCGGCGGGGATCGCACACTGGATCAACTCGTACTACGGGCTGTCACCGGAGAAGCGGGTGGAGAAGTCGCACCCGGGTGTGGTGAAGATGCTCGGGCTGATCGCCAAGGAATACGACAACGGGCGGACGACGACGATCTCGAATCAGGAGATGGATGCGATGGCGATGGCGCACATCCCGGAGGTGGGGAGAGGGAAGGGCTGAGGCGGAGGGAACGGCAGAGCAGCCGCGGGCGACGATGTGCTCCTCAGTCATCACCAACGGAGAAAGTGACCTCGGGGGGCTGGCGCAGGGAATTGTGGACGAGGCATTGCTCGGCGGACTTCTCGATACCCAGGCGGAGTTGCTCGTCGACAGGCTGCGGCAGGTTGAGGTGGATGGCCACGGATGCAATGCGGCGGGGGCGGTGGGCGTATTCGTACTCGACCGCGATGGTCATGCCGTCAAGCGGAACGCTGTGGCGCTTTGCAAACGTGACCGCGTAGTAGCCGGCGCATGTGGCAAGGGCGGCAATGAAGAGCTCAGTGGGGGTCATGGCCGCGTCTTGGCCGCCGTCGGCTTCGGGCTGATCGGTGAGAACGTGGTGGCTGCGGCGGCGGGCGATGAGTTTGGTTCCGCCGGCATACTCGATGGTCATGTGGGGCATGAAGTCCTCGTTTCCGTCAGACGCAGATGGGCGGCCTCTCTCGCGATGGCGGGGGGTCAGATGCGGGCGACGGCCGCGATGAAGATGAGAATGCCGGCGATAGTGGCGAGCCAACCGCCGGCCCGGGCGAGTCGGGCGCGGGCTGCGGTAAGGGCGATGTAGTCGTTTGGCTCGCGCCAGGTTGCGACGGCGGGGAGGTCGGGGCCAATGGGGTCGATGCGGGGTCTGTCAGTGTCACCGGCGACCTCGCCGCAGATGCTGACCGGAACCCCCACGGGCAGCGCCCAGACTTTCGCGCGCACGCTGTCCACGGAGTCAATGAAACCTTCGTAGTACATCTGGGCGTCGAACAGGAGGCCGCCGGAGGGGACGTAGAGGGACTCGTTCTCCTGGGCAACGACGAAGTCCACGTACTTGCTATCGCGCTCGGTGGTAGTCCACGCAGCGCGGTTCTCGGAGCGTTCGTATAGCAGGTAGCGGTAGTACACGCACTCGGCGGTGGTGTAGGGAGCGATCAGGGGGGAGTCACAGGTGACAGTGCCGCGCAGCCAGACGGTGTCTCCGGTGTGCACCTGCGCCATGGGCATCTGCGGGGCGCGTTTGAGGCCCCACCAGCGGCTGTCAATACGGCGGGCCTCGGCGAGGCCGACCTGGCCGGCGGCGAGGAGCGCGGCGCCGATGGCCGGGAAGTACCAGCGGGGCATCAGCATCTGAGAGCGATAGTCCGCGAGCCAGAAGGCGATCTGCCAGCCGACGAGGCCGGCGATGGCGAGTCCCAGGAGGAGGCCGAACCAGAGAACCCAGGGCATCTGCGCCGGGCGCCCGCCGAAGCGTTTCGGGAAGGGGCGCAGGGCCGCGCCGCAGGCAAAGCACATGAGTTCGGTGCTGAGATTGGGCGCGTGGCAGCGCGGGCATTCCTGGTGTTGGAGGGCGGTGGTCATCGCGAGGCCGGTGTTCGGCGGCCACGAGGTCAGGTCCTGCCCAAATCAGACAGCAGCCGCGGAGGCGAAGAGTCGGACGAAACGACAACAGCAGTCCGCAGATGGCGCAGATGGCGCTGCTGCGCAGCGCGGACGGCCCGGCGATGACAGAGAGGAGTGGTTTCGGGACCAAAATCCCGCAACACCGACGGCACCGACGGCGCCGACGGGGGTCAGGAGGCAAGTCGCCTGAGGCGACTGAAGCCTCCTGAGGCGGCCAAAGCTCGTGACCAACCCACATCACGGCAGCAGAGGGCCCCGCGCGGGAGAAGGATGGTCGCAGCGGAGCGGGGAATCGAAATGCAGTAATCGGCACCGGTCGCGGGAGCAGTCCCGCCGGCCGGGGCGAGGAGCAATACCATGGGTTCGCGCGTTCATCCTGTCCTCGTTGCGTTGGTCGTGCTGGTGGTGGTTGTGGTTGTTGCGCTGGTCTATGCGCGCAGGACCGAAATGCCGAAACCGGTGCTGGCGCCCGGTGGCGGCGAGGTGGAGCAGATGCAGGGCCAGCGCCGTGGCGGAGGGGGCGGCGGCCGCGGAGGCTCAATGGGCGGCGGTAGGGCGGGGGCTGGTGGCAGGGCGGGGGGTGGCATGACAGACCCCACGCTGAAGATCACTTTCGGCCCCAGCCAGTCGCCGATGGGGTTCAGGATCGACAAGATGGAGAGCACGTCGCCGCTCAAGGTCATGGGGCTGAAGGAAGGCGACGTAGTCACCAGTGCTAACGGGCAACGGGCGCAGATAAAGCAGGCACTCGCCGCGGGGATCCAGGCGCTACAGACCAATGGCACGCCGCTGGAATTGACGATCGATCGCGGCGGAAAGACACAGACCATCAAATGGGCGCAGAAGCTGCCAACGGGAGCGCTCAACGCAGCTCCGCAGGAGCCTGCTGCGAGAGGTGGGAAGAGGGGCGGGTAGGGCAGACAACGGCCTGGGCCATCGGATCGCCTCCGATAGCCGAGACGTGAGGAGCTGGTTCATGGGCAGACGGGTTCATCCTGTCCTTGTCACATTGGTTATGCTGGCGGTAGTTACAGCCGTCGCGCTGGTCTACGCGCGGAGGACTGAGCCGCCGAAACAGGTTGCGTTACCGGAGGGGGACGAGGAGATGGAGCAGATGGCCGCCCAGCGCGTCGGGGGGAGGGGCGGTCAAGGCATGAAGAGCGACAGCGGTCGCGGAGTGCCGACGGGCGGCCTCAGGGATGAAGCGCTGGGGATCTCGTTCGGCCCGAGCCGGTCGCCACAGGGGTTCAGCATCCTGAAGATGGACGATTCGTCGCCACTCAAGACTATGGGCATGAAGGTGGGCGATGTCGTCACGAGTGTCAATAGGCAGATAGCAAGCATGAGGCCTGTGCTCGTGGACGCGATCGAGGCGCTTCAGGACAAGGGCACGCCGATCGAGGTGACGATCAGCCGCGACGGCGCGGGGCAGACCATCAAGTGGGCGGAGAAGTTGCCCGCAGGAGTCGTGAAGGCGAAGCCGCAGAAGCCTGCGCCCGGAGGCGGATAGGGCTGCAGGTCGGTGACAGAGCTGGCGGATTGGCGGGCATGCCGGAAGGCGTGCCCGCTTTGCTGTGGGTAGCGAGGGGGCGGAGGCGGGCAAGCCCCACAGTGATACACGGGGGCTGAGCTTATGCGTTACGCCGTGCGTTCGACACAGAAGGTTCATATCTTTGCTCTATGCTCACTGAAAGTACGAAGCGGGGTGTACGAGTGATTCTTTCGGGAGCGAATACGGTGAGAGCGGTGTGGAAGTGGGCGACGGTGGTGGCGCTGGCGGCGATGGTGTTCGGGTGTGGTGAGAAGACGGCCGCGCCGGTGAAGACGGCTGGGGATCCGCCGAGCAAGGTGGGGGCGCCTGTGGCGATGGGGAAGATTGCCTGGCTCGACAGCTACGAGAAAGCTGTGGCGCTAGCGAAGGAGCAGAAGAGGCCGCTCATGGTCGATGTGATGGCGGACTGGTGCTCCATCTGCAAGCGCATGGATGCGGAGGTCTACACCAGGGCTGATGTAGCGGCGAGTGCGGCGAAGTTTGTGCCGGTGAAGGTCGATGGTGACAAGCGGCCGGAGTTGAAGCAGAAACTCGATGTGAGCGGATATCCGACGCTCGTTTTGCTGACGCCGGACGGCAAGGAAGTAGGTCGGGTGCGAGGCGGGGTGCCGTATCAACTGCTGATCAGCGCGCTGGATGATGCGGCGGGGAAGGCGAAGTGAGAGGCGAGGAGGCGGAGGGAACGGCGAGATTGCCATACCCGAGAGTCGCTGGGAGAACGACGGATGGGCGTCGGGACTCCGGCCGGCGGCGCAGCCGACGGCGCCGCTGAAGTACCGACGCAACGGCTGGCGGTTTCGGGACTGAAGTCCCGAAACACCAATATGGGGGATACCGCTGAACATACGGGGCGTTCCGAACTACACGGAGCCGCCCCGGTGCTAGCGGTATCCCATTCGGGGCGTTCCGCGGGGCGTTTCGAACAGCACGAAGCCGCCCCGGAACTACACGGAGCCGCCCCGGGAATGATGGGGATGGTTGGAGGATAGGGATGAAGGTCGCTGTTGTTGTGGTGCTGGTAGTGTTGGTTGCGGTGATGGGTGTGTTCGCGTGGAAGTCGCATCACGCGGCGGCGCAGACGGCGGCTGGCGTGGGTCTGAAGCCGGGTGCGAAGGAGACGTTGTATCTGGCGGTACCGCAGGGCCTGTTCCTGCCGGTATCGAAGGTGATCGACAAGTACCAGGCGATGCACCCCGGTATCGAGTTTCCGCTTCTGGTGGACACGCCTGAGGCGATGGCTCAAGCGGTGCAGGAGAACAAGGACAAGCCGGACATCTTCATCTCTCCGGGTGGACACGAACTCGAGGTGCTGCGGCAGAAGGGGTTCATCGATCCGAAGACATCGGTGGCGTTCGGGAGCTACGATCTCGCGATCCTGGTGCCAAAGAGCAACCCGGGCAAGGTGAAGAGGCTCGAGGATCTACTGAATCCCGAGGTCAAAGTGATCTCGATCTCCGATCCCGATCTCAATGCGGCCTGCTATGCGGCGCGGCAGTCGCTGCAGAACATGGGATTGTGGGAGAAGCTGAAGCCGAAGATGAAGGTGACGGGATGCTGCATGTCTTCGTTCAAGTGGATTCTCGACGGCCGCGCAGAAGCGAACGTGCAGTTCCTGGGCTGCCCGCTCGACCCGAAGACGGCCGAGACTGCGGAGAAGCAGAAGGTCGCCTTCGCATGCGGTTTCCCCAAGGACACGTTCTACATTCCGCGCAACGTCGCCGGCATCGTGACGACAACGAAGAAGCGGAAGTTGGCAGAGGATTTCCTGGCGTATCTCACCTCGCCTGAGACGATCAAGTTCATGGCCGACAACCGGATGCGGAATGACCGCAATCTGCCGAATGCGCCCGGGCCGTGGGGCCCGGAGCAGGAACTGAGCCCGAAGGGATCCGGACGAGCCGCGAAATGAGCCGGTCCTCGCAGATCACCATCGTAGTGCTTCTGGTTGCAGTGCTCGCGATGGGCGGGCTGATCATCGCTCGCCGCCGAGGGCCCGCGTCCACGTCTTCGAACCAGGTGATCGTGTTCGCTCCATGCGGGATGACGGGGCCGATCAACGTGGCGACGGCGCTGTTCCGCGGGGCGCACCCGGAGATCAGGCTGGAGGTGGTCTTCGACAACGCGAATATCCTGGTGCGGCGGGTACGAAAGGGCGAGCAGCCGGATGTGTTCATCTCGCCGGGCGAGCTGGAGATGAAGCAGCTCACCGATGAGAAGTACATCGATGGCAGCACGACCACGGATTTCGGTTCGCTGGACATCGTGCTGTTCGCGCCCAGCAAGACGAAGGGGCTGAGCCAGCTTGGCGATATCACCAAGCCCGAGATCAAGTACATCAGCATGGGCGATCCGAAGTACAACTCGATCGGGTACTACGGTGAGCAGGCGCTGCGGTCGTTGAAGCTATGGGACCAGGTGCATGACAAGCTGGTGCTGCGCGAGTATCCGCTGGAAGCGGTCAAGGCGGTAAGCGAGGGACGTGTTGACGCGGGCGTAACGTACCTGACCTGCCCGCTGGAGACAGCGCCGGACAAGGCGTCGAAGTCCGACTTGCGGGTGGTAGCGAAGTTTCCGAGGGAATCGTATCCGCCGGTGCGGCTTCAGGCGGCGATGCTGAAGGCGACGAAGCAGCGGGAGCTCTCGCAGAAGTTCATTAGCTTCCTGGCTTCCGACCAGGCGCAGAAGGCGCTGGTTGGGACGGGGCTGCTGCCGATTCCGGGGAAGGGGTCGTAGCGGGGGAGGGAAGCGGCTGCGCCGCCTGTAAGGCGAGATTGCCACGGTCGTCGAGTCCGCTGCGGCGGACTCTCTCTCCCTCGGAATGACAGGAGTAAGAGGAGTGCCGTCCGCGGGGCGGATGCCAATTGCTGAGCGGATAGACATGAGATCGACGTGATCCTTCGCTGCGCTCAGGATGACAAGAGAAGCGGCGTCGGCACTCCGGCCGGCGGCGCAGCCGACGGCGCCGCTGAAGTACCGACGCAACGGCAGCGGTTGACGGACGGAAAAGCAGATGAAGAAGTCGAATAGCGCGTTCATTGCGATCGTGGTGATATTGGTGGCGGCGTTGGGGGTGGAGGGGTTCATCCTGACGCGTCCGAAGGCGAAGGTGGACCGTCCGGCTGAGGCGCAGCGCGCGATCGCGGCGAGTTCGAACAAGATCGTGACGTTCGGGGAGAAGTCGGCTCCGGTCAAGGTCGAGCTCTATGCGCCGCTGACGTTGGAGTGGCACCAGAAGACGATCGGGCTGCTCAAGGAGTACGACAAGGCGCACCCGGGCACGCTGTTCGTGACGCTGATGCCGATGGGGAATTCGGACTGCGATGCGGAGATGCTGAAGCGCGGGCACAAGTGCGCGGTGATCTACATCAACGGGAAGGAAGAGTTCAAGCTGCCCAGCGGGAAGTCGGTGACGCTGGAACAGCGGCCGAATGCCGATGGCTCGACGTACGACAGCGAGGACGTGATCACGATCGTGGAGGGGATGGCGAAGGGAAAGGCCTGAGTCATCTGCAGATCACGCGGATCGATGGAGACTCTGGGCGGGCAGATGGATGTCCGCCCAGAGTGCTTTTCTGGTAGAATGGCACCGACCGAAAGGGGGCCGCGATGGTGAAGATGGAGGCGTATCGCGATGGTGAAAGGTGGTGCGCTCGGGGGATCGGTGTCGACATATTCACCCAGGGCGACACCATGGACGAGCTAATGGCCAACATCCAGGAGGCGGTGGCGCTGCATTTCGAGGACGCGGCTGAGACTCCTGAAGTGCTGGTGCTATCTGAGCTTAGGGCCGGCCGTGCCAAAGCTGCCACAGGTTAGTGGTCAGGCCGTACTGCGGCTCCTGAAGTCTCTGGGCGGGCAGATGGATGCTCGCCCGGAGCGTCTTTCTGGTAGAATGCGGACGGGTTGCTGGTCATCTTAGGAGGGGATCGTGGAGCCGTCGCCGTTCGATACCGAGACATTCGGCGAGTGGGTGCTGCGGAACGAAAAGGCGATCTGGCGGTGGATCGCGGGGCCGCCGCCCGAGCTGACGGAAGCGGATATCGTCGCTGAGGGGGCCTTCCCTATCTGCCCGTCGTGTACATTCCCGCATCACCCGCTGGCCACTCGCTGCAGATTCTGCAACGAGATCGTCAGCCGGTACGCGACGAGTATGGGGTTCGTATGGATATGGGTATGGGGGCCAAAGCTGCAGCGGGTGATGAAGCAGAGGAGGCTGACCCCACTGCTGTGTGCAGGACTGGTGTTCCAAGGGGCCGTGTATGTCGTGGGCCTGACGGGCGTAGCCAGTGATCTGGCGGGATCACATCGGCCGCCGCTGGTGCTCCCATTGGTACTGACGTACCTGATCAGCGGGCTGATCTACCTGGTAGGCGGGATCGCGGGCTTCAGGATGATGGAGGCAGGGATCAGCAGGTGGGGGACGTGGCGGGAGCGGAGAGAGGGGGATGACTCCCAGACATCCTGAACGAGGAGTAGGATGAGCGAGAAGCACTTGCCCCGACTGACCCCAACAGAGTTGCTCGGATTTAGCTCAGAATGGCGAGCAGATATCACCGGAGCGTGGTACAGCCCGGACGGGCTAGTGTGCCGACCGGTGTACAAACGCATCCGTGTGACTGGCTGGCCCGAGTGGCGGATGTACCATGCGTCGGACTGGATAGGCAGCAGGGCGCGGTGGGCCGGCGACGATTTGCCGAGGTTCCCCCTCGACGAGGGACTGCACTTCGGGATACCGGAGGCCGCGTCGGGCCGGGAGCGGCTGCGGATACCGCCACGAACCGGCGCCATCCTGGTGGCACTGCTGGGTCCGAGCAAAGAGACGACGGACGAATGGGAGCCGAGCGGAAGGGCCAGGCAAGTGCAGGGCGCGATGTGGGCGCGATTCCTGAAGCGGCTCTACGACGGGAGGGAGTGCGAACTCGTCTTTACGCCTTCCTATATCGCCCCTTGGGGCAAGAGGGACCCATTGCTGGCAGAACACCGCATGCGACGACAGGCCGACCTCGAGCGGAGGCACGGTTGCCGTCGCGTGGCCGACTTCTGCGCCATCGATCTCGGAGTTGATGATCCACAGATGCTCCCCTGGAGCTACGCGTACTGTCCCAAGCCCGCACTCGAGGGCGCCTTACGCGAGGCCGGCGGACCGGGCGCGACTGGCTTCGTCACTTGGCGGCGATACCGCAATACTGTAGGCGCATGGTCTGCCTTGCGGCCCCGCACGCTGCGGCTGGATGCAGCTTTGGACTACAGCCTGTTTCTCTTCCAGGTGCTGTGGCATGGAGAGGCCCTCGCCATCCTCACCCGCTACCTCGACCCGAAGCTGCTCGACAAGGCGCGAGGAGCTCCAGAGGTGGCCGAAATCGTGGAGCGCCTAAAGCCCGCGGCCCAGGCGTGAAACATTACTTCGTCTCACACAGCGCTACTGCCTCCACGTGATGCGTCTGGGGGAACATGTCGAT
>JBEKKD010000011.1:0-22249 GCA_050010895.1 Armatimonadota bacterium | reverse complement strand
AGTTTCAGTCCCTTGACGTCGTAGACTGTCTCCCGGCGCGGTGTGACCGTCACCTCCTGCTCTTTCCCCGCCCGCACGATTCGGAGGGTGATGGGCTTTTCCGGATGAGACTCGATCTCCGCGCGGATCTCGGGCACGGATAGAGCAGGGCCGCGATCCAGACCTACAATCCGGTCGCCAGCCATGATCCCGGCCTTCGCCGCCGACGATCCAGGCACGACCTTGTCGATGGTGTTCGTTGCGACCGCCATCCCGAATGCCGCCCCCATGAACGTGTAGATGGCGGCCGCCAGCAGGAAATTCATGAGGCATCCCGTTACCAGGACTGTGGCCTGCGCCAGCCGGCTCTTCTTGTCGAACCCCTGTGGGTGGTCATCGCCGGGATCCATTCCAGCGATCCGAACGAAGCTCAGGAATGGCCATAGCCGAAATGAGTACTGCGTGTCGCCGCGCCTGAACCAGAACAGGAGCGGCCGCCCAAACCCGATGGAGAACTCGTAGACCGCCATGCCCAGCAGGCGGGCGGAGATGAAGTGTCCGGCCTCATGCACGAACACCGTCAGGCCGAAGGCCGCGGCAATGGCGACTATCCGAATCGCGACGGCCGCTACGTGCTCCACGCGCCCTCGTTCCGGTGCAGGCTCCCGCGCACTTCCCGGTCTACCTCCAGCAACTCCTCGATCGACTCGCCCGCGCGCACGTCATGCCTCCCCAGCGCCTGCTCCACGATCAGCGCGATTTCGGTGAACCTGATCCGGCCGCTCAGGAACCACGACACCGCGACTTCGTCCGCCGCATTGAGTGCGGCGGGCGCGGTCCCGCCGGCCGCAAGCGCCTGCTTCGCCAGCCGCACGCACGGCCATTGCCGCTCGGACAGCGCTGAGAAGTGCAGCGCGCCCAGCGCCGCCAGGTCGGCAGGCGGCTCGGGCCGCGGCAGCCGCTCGGGATAGCTCAACGCGAACTGAATCGGCAGTCGCATATCGGGCCGCGCGAGTTGCGCCAGCACTGACCCGTCGATGAGTTCGACCAGGCTGTGCACGATGCTCTCCGGGTGCAGCATCACGCTCACCTGCTCAGGTGCCAGCCCGAAAAGCCACCGCGCCTCAATGATCTCCAGCCCCTTGTTCATCAAGGTAGCGGAATCCACCGTCACCTTCGGCCCCATCTTCCAGGTAGGATGAGCCAGAGCCTGCTCCGGCGTCACGCCGCCCAGCTGCTCCTCCGGAAGATCGCGAAACGCCCCCCCCGACGCGGTCAGAACGACGCGGCCGACGCCGGACCGGTCTTGACCGAGAAGCAACTGAAAGATTGCCGAGTGCTCGCTGTCCACGGGGAGGAGTTGCGCGCCGGACCGGGCGGCCTCGCGAACGATCAGGTGGCCCGCCGCCACAATCGGCTCCTTATTCGCGAGGGCCACCGTCTTGCCCGCGCGAACTGCCTCCCAGACCGGCCGCAGGCCCGCAATACCTGTGGCCGCGGCCACGATCACATCGGCCTCGGCCAGCGTCGCGCACTCCACCAGTGCGTCCGGCCCGGTGATGACCCGCGCGCCCAATCCGGTCAGCTCGCCAGAAGCGCGGTCAGCCGCATCCGGGTCGGAGATGGCGATGACCGATGGCCGGTACTTCCGCGCCTGCGAGATCACCGCGTCGACGGAGCGCTGACACGCGAGCGCCACTACGCGGAAACGATCGGGGAAAGCGTCGATAACTTCGAGGGTCTGAAGGCCGATCGAGCCGGTCGAGCCGATCACTGCGATACGCCGCGCCTCAGGCATTCTCACCTATGGACCTGCCAGGCTCACTCCGCTCATATGCCCCGGCCCGGCCAGCAGAATCAGAGAGAGCATCACCCCGAGCGCCAACCCTATGACTGTCAGTCCGGCGAACTCCAGGATTCCCTTCGCACCCCGCTTGCTCGCCTCGCCGATCAGCGACAGCGCCACCATGAGAATGTTGAAGACCACGCCCACGGTGACGATGAACAGCACGCCCTGCGTGATGTGCCGCCCCTTGCAGAACGCCAGCAGAAGCACCAGCGTCGCCGCCATGAATGGGAGCATGGCTACATTGGCTCGCCCCTGTGCGTGCAATCGGACGCGCGCGGTCTCCGCCGCCAGCAGTGCCAGCCCGAGCGTTACCGCCAGCAGCGGCAGCCCCTGCAGCGCCGTCACCTGGTCCAGTAACACTAGCAGCACAAGCAACGGCAAGCTGATGAGCAGTTTGATCCAGAGACTCTTCATATCATACTCCGCCGAACCGCCGCTGCCGTCCCTGATAGTCCGCCAGCGCCTGATAGAAGTGTACCCGCCGGAAATCCGGCCACAGTGTCGGCGTCACGTGAATCTCCGTGTACGCGATCTGCCACAGCAAGTAGTTCGATACCCGGAGGTCACCGCCAGTCCGGATCAGCAAGTCTGGATCAGGCGCATCCGGCCGGTAGAGGTGCGCGGTGAACGCCGCCTCGGTCACATCGTCTGGCGCCATCCTGCCCTCCGCGACATCCTTCGCCACGCCTCTCACCGCATCCACGATCTCCTGCCGGCCGCCATAGTCGATCGCCAGCTGCAGGGTGAGCCCGTCGTTTCTCGCGGTGTGTTCGGTCACCCGCTCTATCTCCTGCTGCAGCGACTTCGGAAGGCGCTCCATTCGGCCGAGCAGCCGAATCCGCACGCGGCTTTCGTGCAGTTCGGGCAGCTCCTGCCGTAGGGTGTGCTCGATCAGCGCCATGAGAGCTCGCACTTCGAGTTCGGGCCTCCCCCAGTTCTCGGCAGAGAACGTGTAGAGGGTGAGGAACCCAATGTCCAGCTCGCCCGATGCCGCCACTGTGTCTCGGATTGACTGCGTGCTCGCGCGATGCCCTTCGAACCGCGGCAAATCTCGCTGCTGCGCCCACCTGCCGTTCCCGTCCATGATCACGGCCACGTGTCTCGGAAGCCGTGCTCTGTCCAACTGCGCCAGCAGTTCCGTCTCGGACCGGTGTCGTTCGGACTCAGACGTTCCTATCATCACTATCCGCGAGAACGATCGAGGCTGCCGCCACGAGAGAGACGCCTTCGTCCGTCGTTCGCTCTCGCACGACCCTCATCGGACCGACCGGGGTCCGCCCAGGCGGGGCCGTATCGACGATGCTCACCACCTGCACCCCGACGTCATCCAGGAGCAACCGCGCCTCCGCGAGCGGCCGCGCGATGACTGAGGGTACTCTCACCCCTCCATGATCTCCCGCTCTTTTGCCTTTTCGAGCTGATCGACCTGAGCGATATGAGTGTCGGTGATCTTCTGCACCTGCTCCTGGAATCGCCTCAGATCGTCCTCGGAGATGATCCCGTCGTCTTTCATCGTGCGCAGCTTGTCGATCGTGTCCCGGCGCGCGCTGCGCACGCCTATCTTCCCTTCTTCCGCCTTCTTCGCCACCTGCTTTGCCAGCTCTCGCCGCCGTTCGGTCGTCAACTGCGGCAGCGGGACGCGGATCAGATTGCCGTCAGTGCTCGGATTCAGCCCGAGGTCCGAGCTGGTGATGGCATCGATGATCGGCTTGATCATCGCTTTGTCCCATGGCTGTATCATCAGCATCCGGGGCTCGGGAGTGCTGATCGTCCCCACCTGCTTCACCGGCACCGAATCCCCGTAGTACGGGACCGACACCCGATCCAGGATCGCGGGATTGGCTCGGCCGGTGCGAATCATGGCGAACTCCCGCTTCAACGTGTCGATCACATGAAGCATGTGAGAGTCCGTCTCCTTCATGATCTGGTTGACCATATCTTTGGGCATGTGAAATCCTCCTTGTTCCCGGCCGGCTCGAGCCGCTGGCGCGCACCGCCGGCGGCGCCAGTCAGGCCGGCCGCTCCGGAGACTGAGTGATGGTGCTGCCGATCTGCTCCCCGCGCAAAACTCTCATGATATTGCCGGCGACGAGCAGGTCAAACACGATGACCGGAATCCCGGTGTCCATGCTCAGCGATATGGCCGTCGCGTCCATGAACTTGAGACCGGCCGACAGCGCTTCGTGGTACGTGAGCCGATCCAGCTTCTTCGCGCCGGAGTCCAGCTTCGGGTCGCGGTCGTAGACGCCGTCCACAGTCGTGGCTTTGAGCAGCGCCGCCGCCCCGATTTCGGCCGCCCGCAGGACGGCCGCGGTGTCGGTGGTGAAGTACGGATTGCCCATGCCGGCCGCGAAGATCACCACCCGGCCCTTCTCCAGGTGCCGGATAGCGCGCCGCCGGATATAGGGCTCGGCCACTTCGTGCATCTCGATCGCGGACTGCACGCGGGTTTGCACGCCCAGCGATTCCAGCGAGGCCTGGAGCGCCAAGCAGTTGAGCACGCTGGCCAGCATGCCCATGTAATCGGCGGTGGTGCGCTCAATGTCGTGGAGAGAGTGAGACCGAGCTCGCAGGAAGTTGCCGCCTCCCACCACGATCCCGCACTCGACACCAAGTGCGCTGCTGTCCCTGATCTCTCCGGCGATACGGTGTACCACATCGGGGTCAATGCCGAACCCCGCCTCACCGGCAAAGGCCTCGCCGCTCAGCTTGATCACCACCCGCCGATATCGCGGATGGTCAGTCTGGGCTGCTGGTGGCGCGCTCAGCTCTGCCCCTCCCCGAGTTGGAATCGGGTGAATCGCCGCACCATGATGTTCTCGCCAAGGTGCGCGATCGCTTCCTTGATGACTTCGCGCACAATCCTCTGGTCATCTCTGACGTATGGCTGATCGAGCAGGCAGGCTTCGCTATAGAACTTCGCCAGCCTGCCCTCGACGATCTTGTCCACTACCTTCTCCGGCTTGCCTTCTTTCAGGGCCAGCGAGCGGTAGACTTCTTTCTCCTGCTCCAGGATTGCCTCCGGCACGTCCTCCGGCAGCACCCACCGCGGCTGCTCCGCCGCGATGTGCATCGCCAGATTGCGCGCCAGCGCCTGGAACTCATCTGTGCGAGCCACGAAATCGGTCTCGCAGTTGACTTCCACCAGCACCCCGATCCGCCCGCCGGCGTGGATGTAGGAAGCGATGACGCCCTCCTGCGCCTGCCGCTCCATCCGCGCGTCGGCGCGCGCCATCCCCTGTTTGCGCAGCGCCACGGCCGCTTTCTCGACATCACCTTCACACTCTGCGAGCGCTCGCTTGCAATCCATCACGCCAGCGCCGGTCTTGCGCCGTAGCTCCTGTACTTGCTGTGCTGTAACGGCCAATCTCGTTCTCCCGGATATGTCTTGTGTATGTGCGGCCATCGGGCGACCCGGTCCCGGCTACGTCAGCTCGACCTCGCTGGTCGGCTCCTCTCGGTACGGCTCGAGAGCGGGCTCCTCCGCCGGCTTTGGCGTCTCTCCCATCAACTCCGTCTCGTCCGGCTCCCAGCCGGGGTCACCCTGGGCGCTCGCCGTGTGAGCCGCGGCTGCCTCCAGCATCGCCTCTTCGATCTCTACCAGACTCGAGGCGACCGGGACCTCCTGAGGATATTCCGATACCGCCACCGCGGCTTCTGCAGCCGCGCCTTCCTTCGCCAGCCGCGATTCATTCTCGGCTCTGCCCTCCAGCACGGCATCTGCCATCTTCTGAGTCACCAGCCGAATCGCGCGTATAGCGTCGTCGTTCCCAGGGATGGGGTAATCGACCTCATCCGGGTCGCAGTTCGTATCGACGATAGCCACGACCGCCATATTCAGCCTCTTCGCCTCGAGCAGCGCGATCTGCTCCTGACGCAGATCTACGATGAACATCGCCTTCGGAATGCTGGGCATGTTCTCGATACCCGAGAGCACGCGCTCCAGCTTCGCTTTCTCATCCATCAGCCGGGCGCGCTCTTTCTTCGGGCGCCGCTCCAGGCTGCCGTCCTCTTCCATCCGCCGCAGTTCCTGCATCCGCTCGATGCGCTGCCGAATGGTGCGGTGGTTAGTCAGCATTCCGCCCAGCCAGCGCTCGGTCACATAGTACATGCCCGATTTCTCAGCGGCCTCGCGGATCGCTTCCTGCGCCTGCTTCTTGGTCCCAACGAACAGCACTTCTCCGCCGTTGGCCGCGATCTCGCGCACGAAATTGTACGCGTCCTCGAGTCGGCGCAGCGTCTGGTGCAAGTCGATGATGTAGATCCCGTTCCGGCCCGCGTAGATGAAACGCTTCATCTTCGGGTTCCAGCGTCGGGTCTGGTGGCCGAAATGAACCCCGGCCTCCAGCAGTTCCTTCATGGTCACAAGCGGCAAGGTACTACCCCTTTCCCATTCCTGAAGCGCGCTGCCAATCTGCTTCTGGCGCTCGGCCTGGCGCAGACTGGGATTTTTGCAGCCCGCCTAGAATTTGCCAGGTCCTTCTCCATCCCGGCCTGACGGGCCAATATAGCACAGAATGGCCCCTCGGCGCAACCGGCTCAGGGAGGCGGGTGGGCGAGCACAGGTTGATGCTTACCCCCTGTTGACGATAAGCGAGGCACAGATGCACAGACTCCGTTGCTGTGGTCCGGCCAGCGAGAAGAGGCTGGTTCAGGCCTTGGGTGAGATGGGACTGCGGCCAGCCCAGGACCTGGGGAGGGGCGAGCTGTGCCCCCCTTTTCGGCGGCGCAGCCGCTCGGAAAGCACGAATGCAAACGCCGGCATGACCATGGTGACGTGTTGGTGCCACCCCACCCAGCCGCGGCCCTCGAAGTGGTCCAGCCCGAGATGATCCTTCATCTCCCGATAGTTCATCCCGTCATATCCCGCGATTACCGCGCCGGGATTCAAATATCTAGCGGAGTAATACTAAGCGCCGTTCGTCGCTGGTCTTCTTATGGCTTTCCCCCTTACTTCTTCTGGCGAAAGCCATTAGGGGGCGCGGAGCGCTTCAGGCGCGCGCTCCGCCTGGGGCGAGACGGGTTTCTCTCGTCTCAGCCTGAGGGAATTGCGTATCACGAACAGGCTGCTTCCCAGCATGATTGCGGCAGCGACCAGCGGGTGCAGATAGCCGAAGAAGGCCGCTGCCATGGCCGCCAGATTGTACCCGAAGGCCCACAGCAGATTCTGACGAATCGCTCTTCGAGTTCGCCGCGCGAGCGATACGAGCCAGGGGATCGCGAGGAGATCGTTGCGGAGCAACACGACGTCGCCGACCTCGCGAGCGAGATCCGTCCCGGCTCCCATGGCGATCCCGACATCCGCCTCAGCCAGGGCCGGCGCGTCGTTGATCCCGTCGCCGACGAGCGCGACGGCGTTTCCGTCCCCGCGCATGGCGCGGATAGCAGCAATCTTCGCGGCCGGGTCGCGTTCGGCTTTCACCCGCTCGATTCCGATACGTCGGGCTAGGTGCGCACACGCGGCCTCCCGGTCGCCAGACAGCAGCTCCACGGCAAGGCCAAGGGAAGCGATCTCCCTGACGGCCTCGGCCGCCTCCCGGCGGGCGCTGTCGGCAAGAGAGGCACGCGCTCGCGCGCGGCCGCCCCAGGCCACGAAGATGGCAGTGTCGCCTGCATCCGCGGGGGGCAGGTCTGCCGCGCAGGCGATATCGACCGAATGCCGCGAGAGAAAGGCGGCAGTCCCGGCCAGGACCTGGCCGGAACTGCCATCCAGGCTGACCGTCCCCATCGCCCCTTCGCCCGGGAAGGAGCGGAAGCCGTCGACATCGCCGAGCGCCAGGCCCCTCTCGGCTGCCGCGGCCACGATGCAGCGGCCCAAGGGGTGCTCGCTGTGGGACTCCAATGTGGCAAGCCGGGAGAGTGCCTCTTCCGCTGTGCAGTCGGATCCGAGGCAGCACGTGATCGCCCTGAGCAGCGGCCTGCCCTCAGTAAGAGTGCCGGTCTTGTCGAAGATGATGGCGGTTACGCTCGCCAGTCTCTCGAGCGCTGCCCCAGCGCGGACCAGCACGCCCTCGCGGGCGGCTCGCGCGATGGCGACACAGACCGCGAGCGACGTGGCGATCCCGAGAGAGCAGGGGCAGGCCACGACGAGCACGGCCAGCGCGCTCATGCCGCCTTTCGCCGCGTCGCCTCTCCAGACCCAGTAGCCACAGGCGCTGCCAGACAGGACGAATACCGCCGGCACGAAGAGAGCAGACACCCGATCGGCGAGTCGCTCGACCGGCGCGCGCTGTGCCTGCGCCTGTCTGACGAGCCGCTCGATCTGATGCAGCAGCGTGTCCTCTCCTACGGCGGCGGCCTCTATGACGATAGCCCCTTCGCCGTTCGTGCTGCCAGCGTAGACGCGATCGCCGGGGCGGCAGGCGCGGGGACTGAATTCGCCGGTCATGACCGCTTCGTGCGCGGTCGAGACGCCGGAGAGAAGCGTGCCATCTGTCGGCACCTGCTCGCCGGGAAGCACTCGCAGCATATCCCCGACGCGAATGTGCTCCGCAGGAATCACCTCGTCGCCAGACTCAGTGATGCGCCGCGCGGTAGCCGGCTTCAGCTTCATCAGGTATTGCAGCGCGCGCGAGGCTTCGACGCGCGCAGAGGCCTCAAGCAACCTGCCAAGGGTGACGAGGACGAGCAGCATCGTCGCGGTATCGAAGTAGATGTGTCCCTGGTGCTGGACCACGTGGGCCGCGCTGACCCCGAAGCCGGCCAGCGCGCCGACAGCGATCAGCAGATCCATCCGGACCAGCCCTCTGAGCAGATCGCGGCCGGCCGACGAGAGGAACGGCAGGCCCAGGACGATCAGCACGGGCGAAGACAGCCCTAGTAAGGCCCAGCGGAAGACCTGGCGCGCCTGGTCGCCGATCCCTGCAAGCGCGTCGGAGTAGAGCAGCAGGCTGATCATCATCACGTTCATCGCCAGAACCGCGGCGATGCCGAAGCGCAGGAGGATGCCGGCCATGGGCCCGGCGCGAGCCTGGTCGCCGACGATCTTCCAGGCGAGATAGCAGCCGTAGCAGCAGAACTGCCTCTCGTCTTTTTCATGTGCGAGGGGGCCTGCCGGTAGCCCGCAGTGTTCGCAGAGCGCTCGTGTCACTTCAGGGGCCGGTCACGGTCGGGCCTGGCAGCAGGTGTCTGCGCCGCCAAAGTGTGGGAGGAAACGGTGAAGCAGCGGACTCGGACGGAGCACCGTGATCAGGCCCAGGCAGAGGACGATCAGGCCGGCGCCGCGGAGGCCGATGCGCCGCACGCGGGCGTTCAGCGCGCTCCCCGAGATGGCGACGAACAGCAATATCGCCCAAGTCCCGATGCTGAGCCCGATCATGGCGATCATGCCCCGGAAAACCGACTGGGTGGCGGCGGCGACGGCTGCCCAGGAGAGCGTGATTGGACAGGGCAGGAAGCCGGTAGCAGCGCCGAGCAGCAGCGCCGCGGTTCCACCCGGCGTCTGGAAGAACGCTGCGTAGATATGCCGGAAAACGCCCGAATCCTGAACGCTGGGGACGGGGAGGCGGAATCGCGTGACCGCGCCCAGCATGGCGAGGCCGAAGAGTATCATCCCACCGCCAAGCACATAAGCGAAGGCATTCTGGTAGTGCGCGGCGGCGCTGTTGCGCGTCACCCAATGCCCAAGCATTCCCGCGAGCGCGCCGATGAAAGCGTACGTCAGCGTTTTGCCGACGAGATAGAGCGTCTGGCGCGCGAGCGGCCGCCCACGCCCCGAAACCGACAGATGCAGCGGGAACGCGCCACACATGCCCGCGCAGTGAGGAGTCGCTGCGATGCCCGCGATGATGCCCAGCCACAGATCGGTGAAAATGGTCACGTCTACTGCAGGCCTAGTCCCTGTTTGCTACGGTTTCGTCACGTGTCTCAGTCTCTCCCTGCCAGTCGAACATGGTCTTGTGTTAGGATAGCGTGCTGGCGCGGCCTATGGGAGGCAGGGATTGCTCCCCTACTGTCAAAGTCGGCCGAACTGAGTGGAATCGCTGAGATGCGCAGAAGAGATTTCCTGAAGATCGTCATCGGCGGCACGACCGTCAGCTTGTGGTCTGAGCCGATTTTGTTCAACAAGCTGGTCCCATTTCTCATGCCCCAAAACCAACTCGTGCCAGGCGTCGCGACCTGGTACGCGACGAGCTGTCGCGAGTGTCCGGCCGGTTGCGGGATGATCATCAAGAACCGCGAAGGACGAGCCATCAAGGCGGAGGGGAACCCGCTGCACCCGATCAACTCAGGGACGCTGTGCGCGCGGGGGCAGGCGAGCGTTCAGGCGCAGTACGACCCGGATCGCGTTACGGACATCACGGACCGGCGCCACCCCGGCAGGAGAGTCGAGTGGAGCGGAGCGCTGGCCGAGATCGGGGCGGCGCTCGGGTCGCTGAAAGGCAGCGGCCGTGTGGCAGTCATTTCGGATCTCCAGACCGGCAGCATGGAGGCTCTGATCCGGCACTGGCTGAAGGCCTTCGGATCGGATCGCTACCTGATCTACGAGCCCTTCGATTACGAGCCGCTACGGGAGGCGAACAGGCTGGTCTTCGGCACGGATGCCATCCCGGACTATCGGCTCGACGAATGCGACCTCATCATCTCGTTTGCAGCGGACTTCTTGGAGACGTGGATCTCGCCAGTGAAATTCATCCGCCGCTTCGCTGAGCGGCGCGTTCCGCGGAACGGCTCGATGAGCAAGTTCGTCTATGTCGGTCCGCGCGTCTCGATGACGGCGTTCAACGCGGACGAGTACATCCTCGTCGCGCCGGGGGATGAGCGCTGGGTGGCGCTGCTGATGCTGCAGATGATGGGCAAGCACGCGCTGCCGGACGGGCTGACGCCGGAGCGGGTGAGCCAGATGATCGGCGTGCCGCTGGAACGGATCAGCAAGCTTTCCCAGATGTTCTCTTCCGCGCGGACGCCGGTGGCGCTGGCGGGGTCGCCAGCGCATGCCGGAAAAGCGGCTGTCGAGACCGCGGTGGCGGCGAACGTGCTGAACGCGGCGGCGAGGACGACGGCAGTCGATTTTGGGCGAGTGCACGCGCTTGGCACGACAGCGAGGTTCTCCGATATCCACAGCTTCATCAGCGAGGTGGGAAGCGGACAGGTCGAGGCGCTGATCATTCTCGGCGCCAACCCCGCGTACTCGCTGTCGCCGGACTACCGATTTGGTGAGGCGCTGAAGCAGGTCCGCACTGTCATCAGCCTGACCTGCGTATCGGATGAGACATCTTCTCTCGCGTCCTGGGTGCTGCCGATCAACACACCGTTGGAGTCATGGGGCGATTACGAGCCCGAGACCGGTATTCTGAACCTGATGCAGCCGGTCATGGGGACACGGCACAATACCCGACACGCGGGCGATGTGCTGATCGCCATGGCCAAGGCAGCGGAGGTGTCGCTGGAAAGCGCGTACGCTCCCGCGAATTTCGAGCAGTTCCTACGGAATCGGGCCGGCTTCTTCGGAGCGGGGGACACTCAGGCGACCGATACCGAGGACGAGTCGCCGAGGCAAGCGTTCCAGATGGGCGGAGCCTGGGGCGAGCAGCAGGCCCCGCGTCCTCTCCCGAACGTTTCCACGACTGAGGTCGCCTTCTCGGCGCCCGAGCGGCCGGAATCGCCGGGACTCTGGGCCTACCCATCGGCGATGTTGTTCGACGGGCGAGGCGCGAACAAGCGCTGGCTGCAGGAAATCCCTGACGTCGTGAATCACGCGGTCTGGGGATCGTGGATCGAGATGCACCCGAAGACCGCTTCGAAGCTGAACGTTTCCGCCAACCAGGTCATTGAGTTGTCCACGCTCTCCGGCAAGCTTCGCGCCCCGGTCTTTCTCTACCAGGGTATGGCGTCTGACACGATTGCGGTTCAGTTCGGCCAGGGCCACGCCGGCTATGGGCAGTATGCCAGCCAGCGAGGCGCGAACCCCTTCCATCTCCTCGGCACGCACGCCCCAGGCACGGCGCCGTTCCCGGCGGTCGAGATCACCGGGCGGTTCGGGACGGAGAAGGTAGTGACGACAGATGGCAGCGTGGAGCAGCATGGGCGCGGCATCGTCAGCGCGCTCCTGCTGTCCCGGCTCCCGCAGCAGAAGCCGGAGCCGATGGACTGGCCGCTGCCCAAGGGCTTCACACCCGAGCGCGACCTGTACCCTCCCCACGAGCACGTAGGCCACCGCTGGGCGATGGTGGTTGACCTTAGCCGCTGTGTCGGCTGCGAAGCGTGCATGGCCGCCTGCTACGCCGAGAATAACCTGGCCGTGGTCGGCAAGAAGTGGATGGAGCAGGGCCGGGAGATGGAATGGATCTGGATCGATCGGTACTATGACTGGAGTTCGCCTACCACGCCGGCGCTCATGTGGCCGATGCTCTGCCAGCAGTGTGACGCGGCGCCATGTGAGCCGGTCTGCCCGGTGTTTGCGGCGTCTCATACCGAGGACGGGCTCAACGCTCAGGTCTATAATCGCTGCATCGGCACGCGGTACTGCAACAACAACTGCCCCTACAAAGCGCGGCGGTTCAACTGGCGCAACTATGACTGGCCGGGCGAGCTCCAGTGGCAGCTCAACCCCGACGTGACGGTGCGGAGCCGGGGCGTGATGGAGAAGTGCACATTCTGCGTGCAGCGGATACGCGACATTGAGGCGCGGGCGAAGAAGGAACAGCGGCCGATCAAGGACGGCGAGATCATGCCGGCGTGCGCCCAGACTTGCCCCGCCAACGTCTTTGTCTTCGGCGATCTCATGGACCCGAAGTCGAAGGTGTCGCAGATCACGCAGAGCGGTCCGCGGCGCTACCAGGTGTTGCAGGAGCTCAACACCAAGCCGGCCGTGTTCTATCTGAAGAAAGTGATCAACGATTCGGAACCGGCCTAGCACATGAGCGAAGTCGCCCTCCGCGAGTACAACGACACTGTCCTCGAAGCGCTGTTCACGATACCGTCGCGGGTTTACTGGGCGGCCGTCGGGTTGCTGTCGCTCGCTATCGTGTGGGGCGCGTTCTGCTGGGCGTACCAGATCTGCCGCGGCATGGGGGTCGCGGGCATCGCGCACCCGGTCGGCTGGGGCGTTTACATCGTCAATTTCGTGTTCTGGATCGGGGTCGGCCACGCTGGCACCCTGATCTCCGCCATCCTCTATCTGTTTCGCGTGCGGTGGCGATCCGCCATCTACCGCAGCGCGGAAGCGATGACGGTGTTCGCGGCAATGACGGCAGGGCTCTTTCCCCTGATTCATCTCGGAAGAGTCTGGGTCTTCTGGTTCATTCTCCCCTACCCGAATCAGCGCCACCTGTGGCCGAACTTCAAGTCGCCGTTGGTGTGGGACGTCGTCGCAGTCACCACCTATCTGATCATCAGCGTCACGTTCTGGTATGCGGGCATGATACCGGACCTTGCGGCTGCGCGCGACCGCGCGACCGGGCGACGGCGAAAGGTGTATCAGTGGCTCGCGCTGGGCTGGTCGAGCGACCACGACCAATGGCGACATTACCTCCGCGCCTACATGTGCCTGGCCGCGTTGGCGACCCCTCTAGTGATCTCCGTTCACAGCGTCGTGTCCTTCGACTTCGCCATGTCGCTGCTCCCGGGGTGGCACACAACGATCTTCGCTCCCTACTTCGTGGCCGGCGCGATTCACTCCGGACTCGCCATGGTCGTCATGCTGTTGATCCCGATGCGCAGCCTGCTGAAACTGAAGAGCATCATCCAGATCCGGCACCTGGAGCAGGCCGCGCTGCTGATGATCGTGACGGGCGCCATCGTCGGTTACACCTATGGAATTGAACCGTTCATCGCCTGGTACAGCGGTGACGTGTTCGAACGGCAGTATTCGGCCTGGCGGGCGTTCGGCCCATACGCGTGGGCCTATTGGTGTACCATTCTCTTCAATGTCGTGGCGCCGACATTCTTCGGGTTCAGATGGGCGCGAACGAAGCTGGCGCCGCTATTCATGATCTCGTTCCTGGTCACGGTCGGCATGTGGCTGGAGCGCTTCGTCATCATCCCCGAGTCGATGGCGCACGACTTCGTGCCGCATAACTGGGGCATGTACAGCCCGACCTGGGTGGAGATCAGTATCACTGGGGCGTCGCTCTGTTGGTTCCTCTTCTGGTTCCTCCTGTACTCGAAGCATTTGCCCGTGGTGTCGATTGCCGAGAGCAAGGAATCGCGGTTGGAGGAGGCGGTGGAGGCGGCGCTGTGAGCGAGCGCAGTAGGGTCGATTCGGTCTTCGGCGACGTTCAGTCGTTTATCGCGGCTCTGAAGCGGCTGCGGGATGCGCATGTGCGGGATTTCACGACCTACTCCCCTGCCGGTCTCCGGGGCCTCGGGGGGCTGATGCCGAGGACGGGCAGCCCGATCCGTTTCATCACGCTAGCGGCCGGTTTCGCAGGAGCGGCATCGGGCTTCTGGATGTGCGTTGGCAGCGCGCTTCTCTACGGTCTGATCGTTGGCGGAAAGTGGCCCGCCGCCTATCTGCCCTACTGCATCATCGCCTTCGAGTTCACAGTGCTCGTCGGCGGCTTGACGGCGCTGCTCGCGATGCTGGCGTTCGCGCGGCTGGGCCCGCGGGTGCCGGAGGCCGAATACGACCCGCGGTTCCAAGTCGACAAGTTTGGCATCACCATCTTCTGCCCTGGCGACAAGTTGGCGTCGATGGATCGACTGCTGAGAAGCGCGGGCGCACAGGAAGTCCATGAGCACCGAGCGACTGAAGACTGACGAGCACGAGCATGCCCTGCCGCGCCGGGTGTCGGCGTGGGTGTACGCTGCCGCGCTCGCGGGAGTGGCGATCGGCGCGGTGTCGTTTGGGCTGGCCGCCGCCGCTGCCAATCCGGCGCCGGCGTGGCGGGCGCTGCTCATCAACTTCCTGTTCTGGAGCAGCGTCGCCCAGGGCGCGTTCATGTGGGTGGTCGCTTTCCGGCTCTCTCGCACGACATGGAGCGCGCCCTTCGACCGGATCGGTCAGTCGGCGGTCGGGTTCCTTGGTATCTCCGTCCTGCTCTTCATCGGTCTCTTCTTCGGGCGGAGGTTCTATCTTCCGTGGTTGCCGATGGACCTCGGAGATCGGTCAGTGTGGCTGAATGCCCCGTTCGTGTTCCTGCGCGATGGCGCAGGACTGCTCGTGCTGTTCGTGCTGGCTGCCGCGTTCGTCCGAGTCCGGCTGAGGGCTGACCCAGTGTCGGGGGCAGCCGAGATGGATGCCCAGGAGGGCGGACTGCGCCGCAGTGATCGCCGACTCTCCGCGCTCGGCGTATCGCTTGCGCTCGTGTATGTCGTTGTCGCGACGCTGATCGCATTCGACCTGGTGATGTCGCTCATGCCGACGTGGTTCAGCGCGCTGTTCGGCTGGTACTACCTCGTCGGCGCGCTGTACGCGGGGATGGCGGCGCTCATCATGGCGGCCGTGCTGCTGCGACGATGGCTCGGCCTGACCATTGGGCGGCAGCAGTTTCAGCACCTCGGGAACCTATTGATGGCATTCGCCATGCTCATGACGTACTTCTTCTTCTCGCAGGCCCTCGTGATCTGGTACGAGAACCTTCCGCCGGAGACGGCGTTCGCCATCCCGCGGCTCCACATGCGGCCGTGGGGAGCGCTCTCGTGGGTGGCGATGTGGGCCTGCTACCTCGGCCCGTTCTTCCTGTTGGTCGTTCGGGAGATGAAGGAGAACCCGCGGACGCTGTTCGCGGTCTCGGTGCTTGTCTCCTGCGCCATGTGGTTTGAGCGGTACATGCTGGTCACTCCTTCCCTCGCCGCCACAGCGCCAGGCACGCCGATCCTGGTGCTGCTCATCGGCGTCGGGTTCCTCGGCCTGCTCGTCCTAACGGCCGCGCCGGTGCTCGCCCGACTGCCGATGTTCGGTCTTCTCGATGCGCAGCTACTTCGTGAACGCGAGGCGTGGCAGTGAGCGCCGCGGGCCGCTGGTCGTCCCGGCGCTGGCAGAGATGGTTGTTGGCTGCCGGGGCCGCCATTGCGGTCGCATTCCTGGTACTCTTCACCGTGTATGCGCTGCACCCGTATGAGGTCGGACCCGCGCAACCGATTCCGATCAGCCATCGGATCCACGCGGGGGTGCGGGGGATCAGCTGCCTTTTCTGTCACGACGGCGCCGACCGTTCGCAGAACGCGGGTATGCCGGAGGTGAGGAAATGCCTGCTCTGCCACAACGTGATCATCACAGGCTTCGATCCGATCCGGAAACTCCGCGGTTACTTCGACCGCGGGGAACCGGTTCCGTGGCGGCGAGTGTACGTTCTCCCAGACTACGTGCACTTCAACCACGAGATGCACCTCGCCGGCGGGATTGACTGCGGAGAGTGTCACGGCGATGTGAAGAGAATGGACAGGATTATTCAGGCGATGCCGATCGAGATGGGCTTCTGCATTGACTGTCACAAGAAGAATGACGCCCCCGTGTCGTGCCCCACATGTCACTACTGATGTGAGACGTGGGGGAAGTGAGCGATGGATCCTGGGCGGCATGATCGAGGTCGGAACGTGAAACTGCTGTCGAACGAAGAGCACAGCGCGGCGCGGCGGTATCTGGTTTCAGGCGCCGTGTGGCTGGCAGTGGCCGTGATCGGTGGGCTGTTTTCAGCAATACAGCTTTTCTCGCCTGACACGCTGCGCAACATCCCGTACCTGGAGTTCGGGCGCGTGCGCCCGGTGCACGCGAATCTGGTGCTGTTCGCCTTCGTCGGGATGATGAGCCTGGGGTCCGGACTCTACATCGTGCCTGTGATGCTTCGCACGCGGCTCTACTCGGAGCGCATCGCGAATCTCTCAATGTGGCTGTACAACCTCGGCATGCTGGTAACGGCTGTCACCCTTCCGCTCGGGTACACACAAGGCCGAGAGTACGCGGAGGCGATCTTTCCTGCGAAGGTGCTCATCCTGATCGCCCTGATCCTGCTGCTGTATGTCTTGGTGATGACGGTACTAAACCGGCAGGAGAAGCTGCTGTATGTCTCGGTCTGGTACGTTGTGGGCGGCGTGCTGTGGACAACCGCGTTCTACCCACCCGGAAATGTTCTGTGGCACCCGACGACCGGAGCGCTGACGGGGACGATAGACGCGATCTGGCTCTGGTTCTACGGACACAACATCTTCGGCCTTTTCCTCACGCCGCTCGCGATCGCCATCGCCTACTACGTGATGCCCCGGGTGGCGAACCAGCCACTCTACAGCCACACGCTCTCGCTGATCGGATTCTGGAGTCTCCTCGCCTTCTACACGCACATCGGCACACATCATCTGATCCAGGCGCCGGTGCCGACGTGGCTGAAGACTATCTCGATCATCGACAGCGTCGGCATGCTGATCCCGGTCTTCACCGTTCTCGTGAACCTCTGGCTGACGACTAAGGACAGCCTAGGTAACTTCACGCGCAGCGTGCCGGGGAAGTTCATCTACGCGGGGGCGGTCTGGTACCTGATCACATGCATCCAAGGCCCCATCCAATCGCTGCCCTCGGTGCAGCGGTATACGCACTTCAACAACTGGGTGATCGGGCACGCGCACATCGCGGTGCTGGGTTTCTCGGGTCTGATCGCGCTTGGCGGGCTCTGGTACATCCTGCCGCAGGTGACGGGGCGCCGCGTCTACAGCATGAACCTGGCGAATCTGCAGTTCTGGCTGATCTCCGTCGGCCTTACGGGGTTCTTCGTCGTTCTCACCATAGCGGGGTTGACCCAGGGCGGGGCGTGGCTGAACGGCGAGACGGTTTACAGGGCCCTGCCGCTGATCGCGCCGTACATGGGACTGCGTCTCGCCTCGGGGATACTCATCATTGCCGGCGCGTACGTGGGGCTGTACAACGTGATCATGACGCTGCTTCGGGGGGAGCCGATCCGGCCATGAGAATGAGTCCATCGGTTGTGATCTTCGGGTCGCTGGCCGTCATCTGGGCGGCATTCTTCTCGGTGGTGCTGGTGCCGACGAAGACGATCTCTCAGCAGCCATCGGAGATCTGGCGGCCTCTGCGCGAGCGCGAGCGCGAGGGCCGGTTGCTGTTCATCGCGAACGGGTGCTCGTATTGCCATTCGCAGTACGTACGCCCACAGGACTGGGGGGAGGGCGCCAGCCGGATAGCTCAGGCCGGCGACTACAGCGGTCAGCAGCCGCAGTTGCTCGGCGCCCACCGGACCGGTCCGGATCTTTCCCAGGAGGGGGGCGAGCACCCGGCTGACTGGCACGTCGCTCACTTCCTGAACCCCCGATCGACGCGTCCGCTGTCCTTGATGCCGCGGTTCGCGTTCCTGGGCACGGATAAGGTTCAACTTCTGATAGACTACGTACAGGGCCTCGGCGCCAAAGACGCGGACTATCGCGTGGCGCGCCAGGAGTACTGGAAGAAGGAGGCGACCGCGGCGTACAAGAGAGGGCCTGACTACAACATCAACTGGCTTCACTCGAAGATTCCCAATGTGTGGCGGAATATGCCGAATCCATATCCCTCGGACGATGCCGCTCAAGAGAGAGGCAAGGAGGTGTATGAGTTCTTCTGCGTTGGCTGTCATGGCCCTGTCGGGGACGGCAAGGGGAAGGCCGCACCTGACCTGATGCCGCCACCGCTCGATTTCACGAGCCTGAAGGCGCGGCTTCCGGAGGGCAAGTACATCGGCGGCCTGATCTACTATCAGGTGATGAACGGTATCGTCGGGACCGCCATGCCGTACTTCAAGAAGGACCTGGAGTCGGCGAAGATCTGGGATGTCTCGAGCTTCGTGGCAGCGAACTTCGTCGGCCACACGGACTATCGGACTCCACCATTTGGTCTTGACGCCGCGTACGTCACGCCGCCGCATCCGAACCTGCCGTATGTGCCGCCGAAGGGCGAAGCTGGAGGGCCGTGATGGATCTGTTGACGATCTGGATTCTGTACGCAGTCATCGGCGTTACCTTGTTCTCGCTGCTCTTCGTCTGGGCGGTGCGCTCCGGGCAATTCCGAGACCAACACCGGGCGCGGTACCTGCCGCTGGCGGGCCTCCAAGAGGAACCGCCGGGCGAGCGATCGGCGGCTGACAAGAGCGAGGAGTGAGAGCGTGCAGGCTTTCGAAGTCAACTGGCTTCGCTGGCTGCTGGTGATGAGCCTATCGGGGGTCGTCGCGGCGATCGCCCTATTCCTCGGCTTCTATCTCCCCTCGCAGCCGGGCCGTCCCGGGGCCCGAGATGAAGAGCATGAGGCCTTTCCGGCAGGCATCAAGGTCGCTAACAGGGGTGTGCCGCCTATCTTGGTGCTTGTCTATATCGGCACGATTGCGTTCATCATCGCCTACGTCGTATACGTGTGCGTTGCGCATCCTAATCTCTGAGCGGGAGGCCGCGTTGTCGCAGCATGCGAGTGGCAAGAAGGCGCTTGAGAGCGACGAAAGGCGCGCCACCATCGTGGCGTGGCTGGTCGTAGCAGCGCTCGTCCTGATCATGCTCGCGAACGGATTCCTGGCTCTGTTCGTCATTGGCAACCGCTCGGAGACCTTCCAGTACCGCACGGCGCCGCTCGTGCCGGCCGAGGCGTATTCCAGCTCAGAAGCGGCATCAACCTCCACGCAGGCGCCAAAGCAAGTGGATTTGCCACCAGCCGTTGTCGGGAAGAAGGCCAAATGAAGCTGGCCCCGATCCTGCTGTTGGCCGCCGTCGGCTTTGGCGTGAGCACACGCCCGTTCTCATGCTTCCCCAGGATGTTCGACCAGCCGTCAGTGAAGCCGTTCGAAAGAGCGATGCCCGCGGCGCCACCGAATCAGGTGCCCTTCGCCGGACCGGGAGCCCCGGCTCTCACCGCTGCTGAGGCGGCGGCTATGCCCAATCCGGTGAGGGTTACAGCGGAGTCAGTCGCGCGGGGGAAGCTCTACTATGAGTACTACTGCCAGATGTGTCACGGCGTGGGTGGCACAGCGCCAGGGCCCGTTGGCGAAAGCTATGTGCCCCCGCCGTTGGGTCTGACTTCGGCGAAGGTGGCTGCCATGTCCGACGGCGCGCTGGCCTACGCTATGGTCAGAGGCATGGGGCACGACCCAGTGCTCGAGAGTACGGTTCCACTGGACCGCCGATGGTGCATCGTCAACTACCTTCGGTCTCTGGACCCGGAAACGCGCGGTCGCGGTCACTCTTGACAAGGCAACCGGAGATGTTAGACTAAATGGCGCAAGCGGAAATAGCTCAGCTGGTAGAGCAACAGCTTCCCAAGCTGTGGGTCGCGGGTTCGAATCCCGTTTTCCGCTCCACGCACGGCGGCGTAGCCAAGTGGTAAGGCAGAGGTCTGCAAAACCTCCATTCGCCGGTTCGACTCCGGCCGCCGCCTCCACACGTTGAGGGGAGTAACGGTGCTGTCAGCCCGATCTCGATCTCCATCCTCTCAGGGTCCGACGCAATCCCGGTTACAAACGCCCGCGCTAGGGCGCGCCTCTCTTCGCTCGTAGCGTGCACTAGAAGCTCGGGCAGGTTCGCTGCATATCGCTGCACCGTCTCGATATCCACTTTGGGCGGGTTGTCGGTCGAGCCGCCGGGATCGGCCCGCCGCAGGGCTTCCTCTTCCCGCCTCAGTTCGCGCAGCCGCTGATTCACCCAGTCGATGTCATCAACGCCCTTCTCCAGCGCAGCACGCAGGGCGGCCCTCGACTTCGCCACCTGCACGAGCCGCTGCTGGTTCCTCGCCGCCTTCTGCCCGCCGGTGGCGACCCAGGACTGCTGTAGATCCGCGTTCACCTGTCGCAGCAGATTCCCGCCCCGGGTCTCCCGCAGCTGGTTCGACCATTGCAGCACCAGCTCCCAGACCTTGTTCTCGACTAGATCCTTGGGCACGTACACAGCGCGTCCGCACCCCTGCCCTCTCCTGTAGAAGCATGAGCCGCAGATGTAGTAATCATAGCCTCTGTCAGTATGGCCAGTCATGTTCGCCCCGCAGCGGGAGCACCGGAAGATGCCTCCAGAGAGGACGAACCTACTACCGGACGAGCGCACCGCGGCCATCCGGGCCGAGGGGTGCGCGTGGTGTTGCCGCGCCCTGTTTCTGGTCTGCTGGATCGCCCTCGCCTGTTCCTCGGTGATAATCGCTGGGTGGGCGTTCGGCACCACCTCCCAGTCCTCGGGGATGTTCCACCGTCGTCGCCGCTTCTTCCGCACTGCCCAGGTGCCGTAGCCAGCGTACTGCAGAAGCATGTGCGGCTCCAGTAGGGAGTGCAGCGTGCTCGTGCTCCAGGCGATGCCAGTCGGCGACGGAACTCCAGCGTCGTTCAGCATATCCCGCAGGCTGTCCAGGGACGCCCCCTCCCCCGCCCGGGCCAGCATCTCGCGCGTCCACTCCCACACGGGCCGGCCAGCGACCTCCTCGGCGTTCAGTTCCCAGATCGCCTTGAAGCGCGGCCGGCCTCGCACGTCAGTCCGTTCCTTGCGCACGGTTCGGTAGCCCCAGGCAGGCCGTCCCCCGTTCTTGTAGCACCGGCCACTTTCCGGGTCGCGGGCATTCGCGTTCTGGCGCATCCCCTTGCGAGTGTGGAATGCCACCTCCATCGAGTAGGAGGCATTCTTGGCCTCCGTCACCTTCTGCATCCACATGCCCATGACAGTGTTGACGTCGTATTCTGGCTCCGTAGCCGAGATCACCCTCACCCCCTCGTCCTGCAGTTCGCCGATGAGCTGGGGAGTACGCCATGGGTGCCGACAGAACCGGCTCGACTCATGCACCAGCACGATGCCAACGTGCGGATCAGACTTCGCCCGGTCGAACATGCGCTGGAATTCGACTCGCTTCGACTCATCCTGGTAGCTCGACGCGGCCTCCACGTACATCTGAAGGATCTCGATACCGCGGTCGGCTGCGTAGGCCTCGACGGCCTTCTGCTGCGCCGGGATGGACAGGCCGCGGTCTTCCTGCATGTCCGTCGATACACGGATGTAAGTGAGGGCGCCGGAGGCCTTCGCAGGAGTACCGGTCGCACCTCGTGCTGGCCCGATTAGTTCACGGAGGAAAGGATGAAGGTCGCTCATCTCGTCCCCTCCTTCGGCACCTCTACCTTCGCCAGCGCCTTCTCCACCATCTCCAGCAGAATCGTCTGTTGGCTGCGATGCTGCTTGTAGGAAAGCCAGCGCAGCTTCTCGTGGAGTTCGTCCGAAACCATCAGGGTCAGCTTGGGCATGACGGCCACCTCTGGCAGGAGTATACCATAGTTACGTATTTACGTCAATCCGTCTTTCCGTTGCAGCCGGCCGAATGAGCGCGAGGCGGAGACTGCGCGCCGGCCTGGCACGCGTACACGCAATCCAGACCGCTTCCTCCCCTGTCGGAAACTGCCCAAACTGACCAATACGACCAGACAGCCATCCAGGGGGCACCGAGGGCACACAGAGTGCAACCGCTGTGGTCGGGTTCGCGATGCGGCCGGGAGGGAAACTGACCAGCTGAACTGACCAGCGGCGACCTCTGCCGAGCCGGTGGCGTCCAGC
>JBEKKD010000010.1:0-22593 GCA_050010895.1 Armatimonadota bacterium | reverse complement strand
CGGCTCACGCCGGAGAAGCGTCCGTGAGTGGCAATGAGCACCACGCCGAGCAGGCACACGGCGAGGCCGGAGGCGAGCCGGGCCGGTGATGGCGCTGGGTTCGCTCGCGCCGGCGGCGATGAACCCGTCAGGGGCCCCACCAGAGCGGCGAACGCCGATCCCTGAAACAGCATGACGAACATGGGGTGAAGGTAGTTGATGATGATCGCGTCCGGGAGTGGCAGGGCGACGAAGGCGAAGTTGAGCGCGACGCGATATCCGGCCCACCCGAAGAACCCCATGGCGATCAGGACCAGCCACCCCCGCGAACGGATGCGGCGGATCAGTGGCAGCCGCCGCCGTGCGGCCATAACGGCCAGAAGCGAAATCCAGCCGGGGCCCATGGCATAGAAAGCAACCTGGAGCGGCGTCAGCCTCAGGCCGCCGCGAGAGGCGACCAACAGCGCCTTCGTCAGGAGGAGAGATATTCCCCAGATGAAGGCGGTCAGGAGCGTGAATGCGTAGGCTTTTCTCAACCGCGGCGCTTTTGCATCATCGCTCGGAGCGGGCGATGACGGCCTCGAGCTTCTTCTCCACCTTCGCGTCGAGCGGGGCTGGTTCGAAGCGCTCCAGGATGTCCGTCACCTTATGACGGACGCGCTGGCCGAGAGTGATCTGGTCAGCCGCTTCCCAATCGGCCCAGCGGCTGCGATCGAGCAGCGTCGGGAACCAGAACTGCTCTCTGAAATGTTTGACGGTGTGATCGTCTGCCAGGAAGTGGCCGCCGGGGCCGACGCGCTGGATCACGTCCGTGGCGAGATGCTCGTCGTCCACCGCAATGCCGCGAAGCATGTGCTTCACCATGCTGATGACCTCGTCGGACATGACCAGCATGTCGAAGGAGCCGACCAGGCCGGACTCGAGATAGCCGACGTCGTGGATGAGGTTGGCGCCCGAGAGAGCGGCGATGGCGACGGAAATGGCGGACTCGATACCGGCCTGCTGGTCGAGCGTCTTCGCGTCGGAGCAGCCGGCAGTCGAGAACATGGGAAGCCGCAGCCACTTCGTGATATCGGTCGATGCCGCGCTCAGGAGGGAGAGCTCGGGCGCGCCGTAGGAGAGGACCGCGGTTCGCATGTCGACGATGGACTGCACGCCGCCGATAACGACGGCCGCGCCCGTCTTCTTCAACTGAGCCAGCACTACGCCGGTAAGGCATTCGGCCAGGTTCTGCACGAGCACGCCGGCCATGGTGGCCGGGGCGGTGCCGCCGCCCATCGGGCACGGGGTGTAGATGGCGGGGATGCCGGTCTCGGCCGAGTAGAGCAGCTTGTCGACGGCGGTCTGGGAGTTGTTCAGGGGAGACGAGGGCTCAATGTAGACGACGAACAGCGGCGCGGTGGCGAACTCGGCTGCGCCGCCGACGGCCTCGCAGGCCATTTCGTATTGGTCGGCGAGCCCGGCCCTGTCCACCGCGGTAATGACGAGGGGCTTGGTCGTGCCCTGAAGCATCGCGAGGAGCTGGTGGCGGTCGTATGTCTTCGGCGGGACGTCCGATGTCAGGCCGAGGGACATATGGAAATCGATGTTGGGCAGCGCTTCGGCGATTCTTGCCGCGTTATAGATGTCCTTGAAGGCATACGGCCGCCGCTCATCGGTGTAGGGGTCGATGACGAAGGGGCAGTCGGAGCCGGTTCCGAAGTAGATCTTGTTGTATTCCAGCGTGATGCGCTTGCTGCGGTCGCGGCCGGCAAGAGCGATCCGTTCCGGGGTCGTCTTCAGCGAGGCTTTCACCAGCCACGACGGAATCCGGGCGAGATTGCCGTCACTGATCTGGCAGCCGGCGGCTTTCAGCAGGCCGAGCGCGCCGTCATGATGCACGCGGGTGCCGGTACGCTCCAACACCTGCAGGGCGCTGAGATAGATCTCCTCGCACTGATCGTCGGACAGCACCCGAAAGAGCGGCGTCGAGTTGACCTGGTAATTCATCCTCATGGGGGTCTCCTTGGTGAATCTGCAGGCAGAAACAGGTCGGAGGCGGCAGGGGCAGGCCCTTGCCCGGGGGATTTGCCCTACAGATGCAGCTTCGCTCTGATCCCGTCGAGCAGCTTCTTGGCGGCCAGGAAATCCTCCATCTGCTGCTCGCCAGCTACCTCGCGCTCGATGGTGAGGGGGCCGACATAGCCGATGCCCTTCAGCCTGGCGAGGAATCTCTCTATCCCGACCTGGCCCTGCCCGAGAGGCCGCTCCTCGCCGAGAGTGCCCGGGGCTTTGGGCCACTCGCCGTCCTTACAATGCACGCCGCGGACCCAGAGGGCAAGAACGGTGAGCGCCTCGATCGGGTCGCCGGTGCCGTACATGATCATGTTGGCGGGATCGAAATTCACGCCCAGATTCTCACGGCTGACATCATCGATGAACTCGCGCAGCAGCTCTGCGGTCTCCTGGCCGGTTTCGAGGTTGAAGGTCTGACCGTTGCGGCGGATGTAGTCGCAGATCTCCTGAAGCGCCGACACGAGGCCTCCGTAGTCCCGGTGCGATTTGTCCTCGGGGATGTAGCCGATGTGGGAGGAGACGTTTACCGCGCCCACGGCGTACGCGAAATCGGCGCAGCGCTTCGTGTCCTCGACGCGGGCAGCTCTGGTCGCCTCGGGCAGCAGGCCGACCGTGTTGCGGACGGCGGCGATATCGGCATAGCTCTCGCCCTCATAGACGGCGGCCACGCTGGTGACCGTGAGGCCGGAACCGGCGATCAGGCTGCGCAGTTCGCCGAGCTTGGGGGCAACCATGTACTCCCGCGGCGGTGTGCTGAGCTGCATGGTGGTGAAGCCGGCGTCCTTGATGCGCGCCAGCCGCGCGGCGAAGTCATCGCGCACGGACAGCATCACGCCCAACGTCATTCCTGGCATGGTCGTCCTCCGTGTAGATGGGACAGGAGGCAAGTCGCCTGAGGCGACTGAAGCTCGTGCCCAACCCGTCAGGATCGTACTCGGTCTGAGTTCGCTGACACGCGGGCAAGTCTTCGGTCTGTGCGCTGCGCGGTCCTGCCGCCGTGAACAGGCGCGGCGACCGGCTACAGCCCAGGGAACGGGGGGAGCTTCCCGCGACCGGGTCGAGGGGCGGGCCGAGGCGCGGGCGACCTGACCGGCGCGGGCGCCGGCAGCATCGGCCGAAGCGCCATGATGCGATCCGCCGCTTCACGGCGGACCGCGTCGAGGTCAATGCCTGCCGGCTGCTCCCGCTGGTCGATGGCGATCGCGCCGGCGACCTTTGCCAGGAACTCGCGCGCGGAAGCGACTGCCTGGCGTGCGGCCTCATTGTCGGGCTGCTCGATGCGGGAGGCGAGGTTCTCGAGGGTCTGCAGGTAGCGGAAGTCGTTCATGCCTTCTCCGGCGCGCTCGAGCGCGGGCGTCGAACGCAGGCCGTCAGAGGAATAGAAGATGACGCCGGAGTCGGGCTCTCGGCCGTCGAGGTCGAGGTACTCATAGCCGTGGCGGATGGAGGAGATCCACTGATAGCGGCCCGACACGCCCTTCGCACGTTCGCTCCATTGGTACAGCCCGAAGGAGTACCGGCCCTGCCCCTGGTTGTAGATGTAGATCTTCTTGCCCAGCTCGCGTGCTTTCGCCATTACGGCTTCGTCGTGGTTGTTGAGCTGGGAGCTGTCGAGCGTCTGGAAGAACTCCTGCAGTGCGAGCTCGACCGGGTCCTGCGTCGGGGCAAACGAGACGCTGTAGCTCCCGGTGGTCTGGAGCCAGGGCGAGGCGCGCTTGATCAGCTTCATGAAGTCGAGCTGCTGGCGCGCGATCTCGAGGACGCGAGTCTCGTCGCAGAGATGATAGGTGAACGGCAGCCACTCCTGCTGCTCCGAGTGGATCTCGACCTCATCGAAGACGCGACGGAGGATCTCCTCGTACGGCATGCCGTACTGCTTCTCGAGGGCGGCGCCGGTTTCGCCCTTCACATAGCCCTCGCCGTGGAGGCCCGTGACGTCGAAGCCGCCGTAGTTGTTGAACTCGCGAGCAAACCCGGCCTTCTTCGCCTCGGACATGAACGTGTCAGCGGCGGTGAAGTCGAGCTTGGGCTGCTTGGCCGAGTCGAAGCCGGAGAATGCGATTGACGGCCCCCCGGTGAACGATGTCATGCCGTGGTCGATGAGCATGCGAAAGATGCGGCGCTGGAGATCGTCGTATGTCTGGCCCGTCACGGGCAGGTTCGGCTCGATGCCGAAGAAGCCGGTGGTGAAATCCGCCTGATCCAGCTCGAAGGGGAGAACCTGAAGCCTGATCGGGATAGTGATCTCCGGCTCATCTGCCGGCTTGAGCGTGATGTGTCCGCGGTAGAGGCCGGCGGGAGCCTCTCTGGGCACGCGCACGGTAACCCAGAACTGGCGGGTGAGGTTGGCCGGAAGCCTGGCTTCAGAGGCAACGACCAGGTAGCGGGGCGAAACCCGGTACATGATACCACCGAGGGCGCGCGTCGGCAGATGCCGGACGATTGACAGAACGATCCTCTCGGCCTGTATGGTATCGTCTTTACCGATCAAGTCGGACACGTGGATCTTCGTCATCCCGAGGTTCACCAGCGGGCGAACTGCGAAGGTGAGCGACGTGAGCTGGCCGCGGGCAGCGAACGTGTCCAGATCGGGCTTGATCTGCTCGGGGGTGGCCTGCGTGCTGAAGTACACGTCCTGCTCGACGGGCGGCATGAATATGGCACAGCCGCGGGCGCGGTCCGCCTCCGTCACCGGTGCGGGGTTCTCAGTGCGCGGGAGCGGCAACTCGACTGCGCGAGAATGGAACTCCTCTCTCTCGGCGGCGAGCGCCTCCTTCACCCACTGGGCGGCGCGGGGGTTGTCTTTGGGATAGATGATGAGGCCGGCGACGCGCCGTGCGTTCGGGCCGTCGGCATCGACTTTCAGCTCGAACATGCCGTCCCCAGGCGCGACATCGGTCTCGGCCGGCTTGAAGAGGTAGTCCATGTAGACTGGCCACAGATCCTCTCCTGGCAGCGGCTCCGTGTCCTGGAAGTGGTAGGCGAAATCGAGCTTCCCCCACATGCGAGGGGGCTCGGCCTTCGGCTGCGGGGAGCCGCCCTTCTGCGCGCGAGGTGCCTGGGCCGGCGGCGACTCGTGCTCCTGGACAACCTCCCAGCCGCGTCCGTGCACGGTGCGCTGGGTGTACTGCGCTTGCTCGCCATCCCAATAACCCAGGTCTTCGAAGAAGACCATGACGTGGTAGGCCCCAGGCCGGAGCTTCACGCGGAAGGTGGCGTCGCCGACGTCGATGCTGTCCTGAAGCAGGCGCGTCGGGAAGGTCACGTCCCAGGCGCGGCCGGTCGGAACCGCCGGGTCCCAGCCCCAGCCGGTGGCATCGGAATACTTCGAATCGGGCGATACCGGAGTGAATCCCGGCGCGACCGCCTGATTCGGGGGGCCGAAATCGAACGCGTGCACCGAGGCCGGTCTCGACCACTTCGTCAGCCGGAGGTTGTCGGCGTAGAGCCGTTCTCGTTTTCCGACGGGCGTGAAGCTCAGGTCGAAGCGGGTGATCCGGGAGACGTCGATGTCTGTCTTCAGGTCATTGTTGCGAGACCCGGCCTCACCCCGATAGAGACCGCCCAGCGGGATGGAGAGCGTGTTGGCGCCCGGCCGCAATGAAAGTGTTCCATTGTAGCGGTTCCAGTAGGTGGAGTTCGCCTGCCAGGCCTGGTCGCCGATGAGGACGTCGACAGAGACCGGCTCCGAGGATTCCGAGTAAATGTCGATCAGGAGAGCGTCATATCCTGACCAGTCCTGCGGCATCTGGAGGAAGCGGATGGCCTGGTCATCGTAGATCTGAAGCGACCGCGCTCCCTGGGTGACGTGCTGGTCGGACAGCACACCCGGCCCGCCATCCACCTCAATGGTCTTCAGTTCAGCGTCGGAGTCGAACCCGGACAGGAGCTTCGACTGATCGGCTGCAGCGACACCGAGAGAGAGCAGCAATGCGGCAGAGAGCATCAATAGGGTCCTGGTCACGCGTTTCCTCCGTGCCTACCTGACCGGCGCCACTGCTGTTGGAAAGCTCGGTCAGCTTCCTGGGTAAACAGTCTCGGGGTCCATTCCTGCAGTCTGTCGCCCTGGATATCGGCCACCCCAATCGCATGAATCAGATATGGCGTCAGGGGAAGATGATCGCGCACTTTGGCGAGGTGCAGGCCATCGCGTACGCCCAGCCCGTCCCGGATGACTGCGTGCAGGTCGAGGTACAGTCGCACGCCAGGCTCGTACCTGATGTCACGGTCCAGGCAGAAGCTGCCGCGTTCCTTGGATACAAGAATGGACTCGACGGAGGGGTGGCCAAGACCTCCGAACATGATGTAGTCGGCGTACTCCCCTGGCTCGCCGCAGTAATAGCCTGACAGCTCGGATGTCTCGGGGAGCGGCGATGCCGAGAGATACCCTTCGGCACGCAGGCGCGCGGCGGATTTCAGCATGCCATCGCGCTCGATCGCCTTCCATGCCTCTCCCGTGGTGGAGTGCACGACGACGGGAGGGTCACTCGCGCGCACGGCGCGCTCATCGGCTGTGGCCTGCCACGCGCTGCGGACGATCTCGCCAGCATCCACCCCCTCCGGGAACGCAAGGATCACCTGTCGGCCATGCCTGTGCTCGTAGCGGAGGAAATCGCATAGCCGCGACGGCAGATCGGGCATGCGCCGTCCGGCCACCACCCCGAAGGGCCCGTCTGGGCTCCTGCCGGTGGTGTAATCGGCGTCATCTCGATCCAGCAACTGGAAGCAGCTCCATCCCTCCCCATATGCGCCGTCCGGGGAGAAGGGGTTCGGGTGCGATGGCTTCCAGCCTACCGGGGCATGATGAAACGACGCGGTCTGATCCACCTGTAACACCTGGCATCCTTTCCCACTTGGATGACGTTCTGCACCGCCCGGGGACAGCCCTCCTGCCGCACGGCAGAGTTCAGAACGTGGAGGCTCCCCGACGCGCAGGAGGCTTTCTGCGGAGGGTCGAAATGCGCACCGCACCTGACGCGAGCGTGTCGGATCTTGCGACAGGCGTGTGACGGGGACAGACCGAAGACCTGTCGCTTACCGATGGAGGATGGACACGTGGCGATACAAGAGTTCGAGCTTCCGGCGGCGCAACTGCGTGTCGTCTGTGATCCCGACAGTCTCGGGTTTGAGACCACCGCCCAGCTTGGGCAGTTGGAGAAGGCTGTTGGGCAGGAGCGCGCTCTGGCGGCAATAGATCTCGGGCTAGACATACGGACCCAGGGATACAACATCTTCGCGGTCGGCCCGACGGGCACCGGCCGGATGGCGGCGGTGCTCTCGCGGGCGAAGGAGGCGGCGGCGAGGCAGCCGACGCCTCCGGACTGGTGCTACGTCTACAACTTCGACGAGGCCCGCAGGCCGGTGGCGCTGCGGCTCCCGCCCGGGTCGGGGAACGCTTTCGCCAACGAGATCGATGAGCTGATCCAGACGTGTAGGCAGGAGGTCCCGCGGGCATTTGAGAGCGATGCATACGAGCATCGGAAAGAGGAGCGGATCGGCGACGTTCAGGCGAAGCGCGACCAGGTGCTGCGGGCGCTCGACCAGGAGGCGAGAGCCGAGGGCCTGATGATCCAGGCGACGCCGATGGGCATCATCACGGTGCCCCTGCTGAAGGGCAAGCCGATGGCCCGCGAGCAATTCGAGGAGCTGCCCGAGGAAGAGAAGGAATCGTTCAGCAAGAGGATGGAGGGCTTCCGCGAGCGCATCGCGGAAGGACTGGCCCAGGCCCGGCAGCTCGAGAAGGAAGCGAAGCACCTGATCGAGGAGCTCGACGCTGGGATCGCAATGATGACCATCGGCCACCGGTTCGATGATCTGAAGGCGAAGTATCAGGGCCAGTCGGGCGTGATCGCCCACCTCGATCGCATGGCGAAGGATATCGTCGAGCACCTGGACGAGTTCAGGCAGACCGAACAGCAGGCGGAGGGCCAGCAGGAAGGGATGCCCTCGCGCTATCGGGTGAATGTGCTGGTCACGAACAGGGACGGCGGCGCGCCGGTTATCCAGGAGGAGAGCCCGACCTACTACAACCTGATGGGCAAGCTGGAGTACCGGCCGGTGGCGGGCGGCGCCATCACCGACTTCACGCTGGTCAAGCCGGGGGCGTTCCATCGCGCCAATGGCGGCTATCTGATCCTGCGCGTCCTCGACGTGCTGCTGAACCCATTCGCGTGGGAGGCGCTGAAGCGAACACTGCGAGGCCGCGAGGCGGTGATCGAGAACATCGGCGAGCAGTTCACGCCGATACCGGCAGCGACGCTGATCCCGCAGCCGATACCTCTCGACCTGAAGGTGATCCTCGTCGGATCGAGTTACCTCTACTTCCTGCTGTACCACCTGGATGAGGACTTCGGCAAGCTCTTCAAGGTCAAGGCGGATTTCGACGTCGACATGGCGGCCAGCGCCGAGGCGAATCGCCAGTACGCGGAATATATGGCGACGCACAGCCGGGAGAATCGCCTGAGGGAGGTGCGCAAGGATGGGGCGGCGGCGCTGATCGAATTCGGCATGCGCATGGCCTCGGATCAGGAGAAGCTGTCGACGCGGTTCGCCGCGATTGCGGACATGCTCACGGAAGCCGACTACTGGGCGGGAAAGGCGGGCTCGGATGTGATCACCGCGGATCACGTGCAGCAGGCGCTGGAGCAGCGCGAGTATCGCTCCCGGCGCATAGCGGATCGGTTGTTTGAGTTCATCCGCCGCGGCGATCTGATTGTGGACGTGTCCGGCGCGGTGGTCGGCCAGGTCAACGGGCTGGCGGTGATGGACATGGGGGATTACGCCTTCGGGCGGCCCTCGCGCATCACGGCGCGGATCACGCCGGGTCGGGCCGGGCTGATCAACATCGAGCGTGAGGCGCGGCTCGGCGGAGACATCCTGCACAAGGCGGTGATGATCCTCACCGGGTACCTCGCGGGCACATACGCCACCGAAGCGCCACTCTCGCTGACCGCGAGCCTATCATTCGAGCAGTCCTACGACATGGTTGAGGGCGACTTGGCATCGTGCGCCGAGTTGTACACGATACTCTCAGCGCTGGCGGACGCGCCCATCCAGCAGGGCATCGCGGTGACCGGATCGATGGACCAGAGCGGCAATGTCCAGCCGATCGGCGGCGCGAATCAGAAGATCGAGGGGTTCTATGCGACCTGCAAGCTGAAGGGGATCACGGGGAAACAGGGCGTGATCATCCCGCGGCAGAACGTGAAGAACCTGATGTTGAGTCCGGAGGTCGTGGAGGCGGTCAAGGCGGGCCAATTCCACGTGTGGGCGGTGTCGAATATCGCCGAGGGTATCGAGATCCTGACGGGAGTGGCGGCGGGGTCGCCTCAGGAGCCGGATACGATCCACGGCCGCGCGGCGACGAAGCTGCGGAAGTTCGCGGAGGCGCGGGCCGGGGTGAAAGACGAGAAAGCGACAGTGATCGAGGTCGCGCCGCGAGCAGCGCACCCCGCTCCCCCGACGCCTCCTCCGCCGCCGATACCGCCTCAGCAGCCGCGAGAGTCGGGCCCAGACCAGCCGGGATAGCACGCCCGGCAGAAGGCGGGGTTGCGGCGCGCTGTGATGGCCTCACGCAATCGCTGCATGGCGACCCCGTTCCAGGCTGCGGCGAAGGTGTCGCTCGATGGTTCGAGCAGATCGCCGAGCACGACGCCTTCGGGGCCGGATGCATATGGGCAGGGGACAACCTGGCCACGGGCGGTGATGAGCGTTCGGCTCCAGGGCCATCGACATGGTCGGCCATCAGACGGCTTGCTTGGCCCAGGCGGCGCATCGGGGCACCGGAACTCGAAGCGGGCGCTCTCCGCCAGTCGCCTCGCCTCCGGAAGCACTCGCTGCAGGTCGCCGGCCAGGGCGCGCCGCTCGCCGACAAGCTCCTCCATCGACTCCGACCCGAAGTTGGTGAGCCTGGCCGTGCACAGCAGCCCGTCGACGCCCCAATCGATGCAGCGCTGAACGAGTGCGGGGATCTGGGATGTTGACTCCCGCTGGATGACATGCCAGGCCCTGATCACCGGGAACCTGCGCCGTCCGCGTTCGGAGACGAGAGCGCGAACGCCCTCTCCAATTCTCTCGAGATCGGATCCCGGCCTCAGGCGAGCGTGGGTTTCAGCGTCAGCGGCGTCAATGGAGATGTTGAGATGCTGAAGGCCACAGGAGAGAACCTCACGTCTGCGGTCTGCGTCGAGCAGACTGCCATTGGTGGTCGTCAGTACCCGCACGCGGCGGAGGCGAGCCGCGTGCACCATCTCGAAGAATGCCGGGTTCAGTAACGGCTCCCCGAGCCCGACGAGCTTGATGCGGTAGACGGTCGGGAGCTGATCGAGGATGCGGGTGAAACCGGCAAGCGACAGATGGACCCGCTGGAAACTGCCGTCTGCCGATCGGGTGACCGTCGGGCAGTGCGGGCAGCGGAAATTGCAGTAGGTCGTCGGCTCGATGTCGGCCCTGGCCGGACGCGCGGAACAGACCGTAGGCAAGTCACGATAGGCGCGCCGCATTCTCAGCAGATTCGCCAGGGCCGAGCCGGGTTTCATGGGGTCAGAACAGGAGCGAGAAAGTTAGCGGTCGGACACGCCAGGCGCCCTCTTCCTTGACCAGCCAGAAGTTGCCGTGAACGGACCTAGGCACCAGGCCTGCGAATCGAAGAGTTGCGTCGAAGTCTACTCTGAGGCCGTCGAGTGTCGTCGGCTTCCCCACCACGTCGACACTGGTGAGCTTGACCCACTTCGGTGGACGGCGGTGGATCCTCCACCACTGGAAGGTCAGCCCCTCCACCTCATCCCACTTCCTGCGCGACCAGGCGCCGATGAACGCGATCACTGCTTTCCGCACCGCGGGTTCCTGGCGTCGGTCGGCCGCGGTGGCGCTTTTGTCGGGGATCTGGGCTTCCGGGGGAAGGTCGGTGAACCAGTAGAGCTGTCTGACCTTCCAGGCATTGGAGGCGCCTTCTTCCACTAGCCGCAGCACGATAACGCCTTGCCGAGGAAGGTCGGGGTCTGCCATCACACCACTGAAGTTCACCGCTGCCACTCGCCCATCGGCTCGCGGGTTGGATATCTGCGGCATCTTCGCGAAGGGGCAGGGACCGTAGAGGTTCTGCGCGCTCTTTGGCAGCATGGATTGGATGGTGGCGCGGTCGTTGACGCTGAAGGCTGTGATGAAACCGCGGGCCACGCGTTCGGCGTCCGGTGCCAGGCCGGCGGCCTGGGCAGCCGGCTGCAGGCCGGAAACGTATGCGCAGATGAGGCCGAAAAGAATGGCGCGGAGTCTGGGTTTCACGACAACCATGTTACCCTCTTTGCCCCGGAAAGCCAACAGCCAGCGACTGTGGAAAGAACCGAATGGCGGGAAGAAGAGGAAGGACGGGAAGCCGCGAGGTATAAGGTTGAAAGGAGTGCTGCTCTGAAACTGGGGCAGCGGGCTCCAGCCAGCCGCAGCGGGAACGAACCGGGATCTGGTGGTCAGACGTCCCTCAGCCCCCGAGAGCGCCGCGTCGAGGATTGGGGGGGATGAACGCGACGGTGTAGCGCCACGAGGTTGAGGCAGTTCTCCGGTGGAAACCACCACGGAAGTGACCAGACCAGCCGGTCCATTTTACGCGGGCGGACAGAAAAAGCTAGGGAGGTAGTGGACCTACTATGACTGTAGCAACGCGACCCACTCCTCGGGCACGACCGCGAGCCCGGAGCGAAGCGGGCGCGCGACGAATCCATTGGTGGCATTATGCACTCGCAGCCAGCGCGGTCGTGGTGCTGGCCGGGCTGGCATACGGCGCCTATGCGATCTGGTTTTCGGTCACGCACGTGCGGACCAGCTACGCCCGCGTCAACGGTTACATGGTCACGCTTTCGGCGAAGGACGATACTCGTCTCCAGAAGCTACTGGTCCGGACCGGCGATCGCGTTCGGAAGGGCCAGGCAGTGGCGATACTCGACAATAAAGATATTGACGCCGAAGTCGATCAGGCGCGAGCGAGCCTGCGGGCGAAGGAAAGCGCGCTGAACCGGGCCGAGGCCGACCTGGAGCTGACGATCCGGCAGACGGCCGCGAGCATCGAGGAGGCGGAGGCGCAGCTCAGCGCGTCTCGCGCCCGCCTCACCCAGGCAGAGCGGAGCCAGCCGGATGAAGTGCGGCAGGCGCGGGCGCAACTGGCGGCGGCCAAAGCCCGCCTGGCGCAGCTTCAGTCCGGGGCGCGACCGCAGGAGATCGAACAGGTGAAGGCCGACCTCGCATCCGCGGAGTCTCAACTGGCCAACGCGGCCGCCACGCTGCGCAGGAACGAGAAGCTGCAGCAAGAGGGCGCGGTTTCGGCTCAGGCGCTCGACACGGCCAAGACCCAACAGGAAGTGGCGCAGGCGGCGGTGGCCTCCGCGCGGCAGAAGTTGAGCCTGGTCCAGGCAGGGAGTCGAGCCGAAGACATCGAGGCCGCCCGGCAAGTGGTTGCGTCGTCTGAGGCCGCTCTGGATGTGGCGATCGCGAAGAGCCCCGTGGAGACACTGACGGCGGAGAGCCGGCAGTATGAGGCGGGCCTGAAATCGGCCCAGTCTCAGCAGCGCAACGTCGCGCTCAAGGAACAGGACGTGCTCTCGCAGCGGGCCGCGGTCGCAGAAGCTCGGGCCGCGCTGGAGGCGGTCAAGGCGCGGCTGGCCTACACGGAGCTGAAGAGCAGCGAGAATGGCATCGTAATCCCGGCGAGAGGGCAGACCCTGCATGAGGGAGAGGTGGTCACCAAAGGCCTGCCGATCGCTACCATCGTCTCGACGGATGATCCGTTCTGGATCACGGCCTCGGTGTCCGAGCTGCTCGTGTCGCGGGTCAAGGAGGGGCAGCCGGCTATCATCACCATTGACGCCTTCCACCGGAAGACATTCACGGGTAAGGTCACCCAGGTCGGCGGCGCAACCGAGTTCACGGCGGACGACACCCCGTGGTCGCTCAAGCAGATACCGATCAAACTCAGCCTGGACGCGCCGGGCATGACGGACCAGATGAAGCCAGGAATGAGCTGCCGGGTCTGGATCGATGTGCGCGGCTGACGTCAGAGCCGACGGACGGTGCGATAAGCGTGACGGGGCCCATTCCGCAGGGCCCCGTCAGTTCATCGGGAGTCTCCGGATGTATCTCCGGGTGTGCGCGTTGCTGATGCTGCTTTCGTTCGGCGGCCCCGCGATCGCGGCGACGAGGGATGCCCGCGCCTTCGATGGCGCGCGGGCGTTCCGCGACCTGGCAAAGCAGTGCGATTTCGGCGCGCGCATCCCTGGGGAGAAGACTCACGACTCGTGCGAGCACTGGCTGGCGGAGCAGCTTCGCGGCTGCGGCGTGGATGTGGCCGTCGATCGGTTCACAGAGAGCATCAACGGGCGCACGGTCCCGTTCGCCAACATCGAGGCGGATTTCAACCCGGGGGGCAGGCGCCGCGTTATCCTTTGCGCGCACTGGGACAGCAAGCCCACGGCCGACGAGGACCCGGACCCTGCGAAGCGTGCGGCGCCGATGCCAGGGGCGAACGACGGCGCGTCGGGCGTGGCGGTGCTCCTGGAGATCGGGCGGGCGCTGAAGGCGAAGCCGCCCAGGGACCGCGTCACGCTGGTGCTGTTCGACGGCGAGGACTACGGCACCACCACCGACACCATGTTCATCGGATCGCGACGCTTCGCCCAGCGCTATCGCGGCCCCGCCGTTTCGTGGGCGGTGCTGCTGGACATGGTGGGCGATTCGGACCTGCGGATCCCGCAGGAGCGGATTTCGCTGACATCGGCGCGCGGCGTTGTCGAGCGAGTCTGGAGAGCGGCCGCGGAGGCCGGAGCGAAGGCATTCGTGGAGGCGCAAGGGCCGGCAATACTGGATGACCACGCGCTGCTGCTGCAGCACGGCATCCCGTGTGCGGACGTAATCGATTTCGATTACCCCTACTGGCACACGACCGCGGACACGCCGGATAAGTGCTCGGTGGAGTCGCTGGCGCAGGTGGGACGCACCATTCTCCGGGCGATCGCGGATTTCGAAACCGAGGTGGATCAGAAGGGCCAGTGATCGGGTATCGCGGCCTTCGGGATGATCGCGCGGCAGGTCTTCTTCGGGTTCACGATCTGGGAGATGCGAATCTCGCCTGCGGTGGAAAGAAGGCGGCGCGCCTCGACGTCCGACAGGCAGGTGAGCTTGCTCAGCAGCTTCGCCATGTCACGGACGGCGTTCCACGCCGCTTCGTCCAGCGTTTCAGCGGAGGCGATGAGCACGAGCTTGTCGTTGCGCACCAGATATGGGGTGGGACAGAGCGGATCTTTGACGATCCTCGCGGACAGCGTTACCTCAGCCGCGCACTCGATTCCAGTTCCGCCGCACTCGGCATCGCCCTGGAGCGCGTGCACATCGCCGAGAGCCAGCATGCCGCCCGGGACGGCGACCGGCAGGTAGATGGTCGCACCTTCGCCCACATCGGTGGTGTCCAGGTTGCCGCCGTGCTCGCCGGGTGTGGTCGTCGGCACCGGGTCGCCGGCCGGGGCAAGGCCGATCACTCCGATCATGGGATCGAGGGGCAGGCGCAGCCCCCAGGGGTAGATGGCGGTATCGTGATGCATCTGAATCGGGGTGAAGGCGATGCCTTCCTGGCCGCCGCCCCCGATGAAACCCCAGTCGGCGGGGCGTATAGTGTGGATCGTCACTGCGATGGCGTCTCCGGGCTGACTTCCCTTGATCTCGATGGGCCCGGTGGCGGGATTCACCCATGTGCGCGGCTGCTTCGGGACTCCGTCCTTTCCCACCATCCCGCCCCGGCAGTCGAGCGTCTCGACGGTGACGGTCTCGCCTTCCCTGATGCTGTAGATCGGCGGGTGAGCCTTGCTCATCTCGGTGATGATGTGATCGCAGGTGAGTCGCTTCATCTCGCTGCCTCACGGTGTGATGGTATGGATATTTCGGCGCGGTAGTCGCTCATGTTGTAGTGCGGCTGTCGGCGAGGGCGGGAGACGAGGCCGCCGGGCGGGGGCCCGTCCTGCGTGTAGATCCATATGCTGTCCAGGTCCCACAGTACGATCTCATCGCGGGCATCGCCGGTGAGGTCGAGGGCCTCAGCGCAGAGAGTCGGGTGCCCGTCGTCCGGGAACGCGACGACTGTCCGGAGATGCCCGTCCACCAGTCCGCCGAGCCGCAGGCTGCCCGAGGTGAGCAGCAGTTCCTCGCCGTCTCCTCGCCAGCTCACCGGAGACAGGACCGCGCCGCCACCGGTGAGTTCCGCAGACTGCAGCATGCGGCCTTTCGCGTCATAGACACAGATGATATCCGGGTTCCCCCAGAAGGTCTTGGTGATGATCTGCAGGCCGGGAACGTCTCCGCGCACCTTCGCAGCGGTCAGTCGCTGGACGTGCCCGGTGCGGTCGCGCCAGAGGATTCTGCCGTTGGTGTCACAGACGACGGTTCCGCCCTCTCCGCAGGCGAGCGCGATCACCGGGCCCGCATGATCGGGGTCGATGGGAGCGATGGCAATGGCATCCTGGTGATCCGCAACGTCGATCCGCCAGAGCACCGTGCCATCGTGATCCAGCATGGCGTATCCGACCATGACCTCATCGCGGCCGTCCCTGTCGATATCGGCGACGGCGGGGTAGTGGCCGGTGTTGCCGTGGAACGTCCAGAGGAGATTCAGCCGGCTGTCGTAGGCCCAGAGATTGCTGTACCGGTCCTTCACCAGCAAGTTCCGCCGCGCGCCGGTTCCTTCGAGATCGGCGAAACAGATGGAGTCGCCTGGGATGCGGGGCAGGTCGTCCTCGGGCAGCCAGGTCGCCATCGGGCCGGTTTTAGGCGTCGGCGCTGAGTATTTCAGCGACCCATCTTCGCCGTCGAGCACGCAGATCTCGAAGTTCCGACAGCACACGACTTCCGGTCTGCCATCGCCGTCGATGTCGTGGATCTGGAAGCACAGATCTGCGGGGATGGTCCCGTGAGCGCGATTCGGCTCGCCCCACTGCCACAGCACTCTACCATCGAGATCGAGAGCGGTGAGACAGCTCAGGAAAGCGAAGTCTCCGCCATTGAGCATGGCAGTGTACTGCGCCATCACGATCTCGAGCCGGCCGTCGCCGTTCAGATCGCCGAATCTGACGTGGCGTCCCGTGCCGAACTCCGGCGTCTCGATCCGCCGCCAGAGCAGGGGCCTGGGCTGGCGGGCGGCGCCCGCCTCGGCCACGTCCATGTCCGCTTGCGCCTCGGACTGCATGCGGCGGTGCTCGCCCTCGTCCATGTCTACCACGACGCGACTGAACCGTGCCGGGCCGGTGGCCATGAGGCCGATGCGGCCCCGTTCGAGATTGGCATCCTCGACCTGGAAGAGCGGCCTGCCGTCGAGAAACGCCCGCAGGCTGGCGCCGACCGCGTCCAGGCGCAGGGCATGGTATCGGTCGAAGTCGGGCTGCCACGTGCCGCGTGCGAGCACCTGCTTATCCTCGTGCGCGCGGCGCATCAGGCGCACCTCGCCGCTGCCGTCGATGCGAAGGGAGTAATGCGTGCGATTATTCGCGTACCGAACCATCAGGCCCGCCTCGGTCTTGCGCGAGAGCAGGCGCACGTCGGCCTCGGCTGTCACATCCCGCCAGCGGAAATCACCGGCCGACAGCATCGGCATTCCCTCCGCCCTCAGGCGCGCCTGCTGCATCACGCGCGTGCCGCCGTCCTGCACCACCTGCCAGTTGCCGAGACTTCCCCAACTGGTGTGATTGGTGGCATCGACCCAGCCGCCAGGCATGGGAGGGAGGTCGAGGCAATGGTACTCGCCGACAGCGGTGTAGTCGAACGGCAGATCGCCGATGTGGAAATCCTGGAACTGGTCCGCGAAGACTCTCATGAGGTCGGGCATTCGGCTCCTTGCAGGTGGGCGAGGAATCGCCAACGAGGCCATTACGGCGGGCGTGGATCGCTCTCCTGTGGTAGCGGAAAACAGATCAGGACGATTCCTCGAGCCTGCGGAGGGCTTCGCGCGCCTCTTCGAAACCGGGGGCGAGGCCGATCGACCGCGTGAAGCTGGCCCTGGCAGAGAGCAGATCGCCCGCCGCTTCCTGCACGAGCCCGAGGGTGTAGTGATACTCGGCTGACTCGGGCATCAGGCGAGTGGCCTCCAGCGCGGGCCCGAGCGCGCCGCGGTAATCGCCTGCGGAATGGAGCGCCATGGCCAGCGCGTCGTGGGCATCGGCGTTGTCGGGATCGAGTCCGCAGGCCCGACGGGCGGCTCGCGCCGCACTCGTGGGGCTGCGCCCCTGAGCCGTGAGGGCGCGGGCAAGGGCGACACAGATATGGGGGTCATCCTGCCCCAGCTCCCAGGCCTGCTCGATGGCGACATCAGCATCGGCGTGACGCCCGGCCGCATCCAGGGCTAGTGCCAGGTTGTACCGCGGCCACGGGTCGCGGGGCTCGGATTCGACGGCGGATCGGTAGTGTTCGGCGGAAGTGTCGTAGATCCCCAGTGCGTAGTAAGTCAGGCCAAGGCCGCTGTAGGCTTCGGCATTTCCGGGCTGAATCTCGAGCGCGGCGCGATAGGCCTCCAGGGCCTGGTCGTGCCTGTCGAGCTCGAGACACGCGCGGCCGCGTTCCACCTGCACGTCCGCGTCGCCGGGGTCCAGTTGAGCCGCGACGTCGAAGGCGGCGAGGGCGGCCTCAAATTCTCCCATCTCGCTGCAGGCGAGGCCGAGGTTGAAGCGCGCCACCGGGTGCGTCGGGTCGAGCAGCAGCGCCTCCTTGTAGAGGCCCACGGCTCTGTGGAAGTCACCCAAGCCGCGGTATGCGTTCCCGAGCTCGCATGTGCCGGCCGAGCGGCCTTCCTCATCTTCAGACGGATACAGAGAGAGGGCCCGGACGAGGAGGTCGCGAGCCTGATCGTAACTGCCCAGCGCGCAGCTCGACTGCCCGGCGGCGTAGTATGCCTCGTGCCACTCGGGCGCCAGATCGCAGGCGAGATGGAACTCCGCCAGCGCCCCTTGGCGGTCGCCGAGCTGCTGCTTTGTCCAGCCCAGCCACAAGTGGCAATACGCCTGGTCTCCGCCGGCGACAAGCGCCGCATCGTACTGCCGCTTTGCCTGCTCGAAGTCGCCGAGCATGTAGTATACATCGCCCAGGTCGCGCCGCAGACATGCTGTGAGCAGCTCATGGCCCCGTTCATTGTGCTTCAAACCGGCCGTGTAGTGGTCCGCTGCCTCCTGGTAGTGGCCTTCCAGGAACAACAACTCGCCGAAGACGCGCCGTGCAGCCGGGTCTTCCGGCGAGAGTTCGACTGCGCGACGCGCGAAAGCAGTCGCTTCTTCAACGGTCTCCTGCTGGCCGAGAGCCCAGGCAAGCGAGGTGAGAGCTTCGACAGATTCGGGATTCGAGGTCAGCGCCTGACGCCACGATTGGATGGCGTCGTCGTACCTGCCGCTCTCCCAGAGCCGCCTCGCCTTCTCGTTATGGGATTCCGGGTTCAGGATATCCATGGCGGGAACTGATGGCCAGTAGATCGGATGCTTCGCCCTCGGCTCGGGACAGTCCTCCCTCGCGCTGCAGATGATGGGCCGTGGCAGGACGCGGCGCGCTGTGAGCGTAACAATGAGATGCAATGGGGCCCAACGAGTACCGGCTGACCGAGATCGAACGCATCAGGTCGCATCTCTGGCGCACCGAGCCATCGAGGCAGATCTCCGACGAGCGGGGAGCGCTCCGCCTGATCCGCGAGCTCGGCTTCGTGCTGCTCATGCCCGTCGCGGGAGCGGAACTGCCGAACATCCACCGCGCCACCGCGCGGGAGTGGTCCTGGTGGGACTGGAAGCAGACCCTGCCGGGGCGAAGAGCCTGCTATTACGCGCACGTTCTGCGCAGCCGGGGCACTTTCATCTCGTGGCACTGGTTCCCGTTCTTCAGCGCTGCGTACGGCGACGGCAGGTCGTACCAGCGGCTGTTTCGCGAGGGGCTGCTGGATCGCGACGAAAAGCGGGTCCTCGACATGCTGGAAGAGAACGGGCCTATGATGACGAGCGAGGTCCGCGTGGCATTTGCGTCCCGGAGCAAACAGAACACGCGGCGGGTCAAGGCGATTCTCGTCGATCTCCAGAGGCGATTCCTGATAACGGCCGCGGGCGGCGACACTGAGGGATGGAGCCACCACCGCTGGGATCTGGTCGAGCGCTGGGTACGGCCGGATCTCCTGGCCCAGGCAAGCGGCATCGACAGGGCGGGGGCCCGCGAGAAGCTGATTTCCCAGTTCATCAGGAACGTCGTGGCCACCACGGATGCGGACATCGCGTGGCTGTTCGGGTGGCAGCGGGGTGACGTCAAACAGGTCACGGATCGGCTGCTCGCGGAAGGGGTTGTCAGAACCGTGGTCGTACCGGAGCTGGAGGGCGAGGTGATCGCGCCCAACCCACTGCCGCGCGTGTCTAATGACTTTCGCCCAAAGAAGTAAGGGCGAAAGTCATCAGAAGACCAGCGAATATCTGAAAGAAGACGTTCGCCCGATGTTACTTTGTTGGGCGAACGTCCGTAGGACAGCTGTGGCGAGATGACGACACTCGGGACTGGGATAGCACGAAGCGTCCGCAAGAGTGTGGCTGCGCGGCTTGCCAGCTATCTGCGCCTGAACGCGGCCTTCTACACGGGTTCAGGCGCACCGTGCACGCGCGGCACGGTCTTCGAGTGTCGAGTGCGTGCGACGCCGGACTACCTGCCCGGCTTCGTCGGCGACCTGGTCATGCTGTATCAGAATGGCTCAGAACAGGTCGAACGCATCAATTTCCGGTGTGCCCGGATCATCGCCGGCAAGCGTGGCGAGCGTTTCTTCCTCAAGGAGTTCCCGCGGCTCCGCGCAAGCCACGACCTGGAGCGGCGGCTGCGGTGCTCACGCGTCGACCGAGCATGGCGCGCGGGCCATTTGCTGCCGAAGCTGGGCATTCTTACGCCCCGCCCCATAGGCACCGCCCAGTCCCGGGCAGCAGATGGGAGCGTCACCGAGTATCTCGCCATGGAATGGCTGGAGTCCGCGCGAGAGCTTCCGGACCTGATCGCCTCCTCCGGACAGGATGAGCGCGTGGAGCTGCTGGCTGAATTCACCGCGGAGATGGGCCGCTGGCACGACCTGGGCATCTATGTGCGCGACCTCGTGAAGAATGTGCTGGTCATGATCGAGGATGGTCAGCGGCGCTACTGGCTCACGGACCTCGACGGGCTCCATCCCATCCGCTGGCCGAACCGTGCCCGCGTGCTGTTCCACATGCGCCAACTGGCGCACTGGGCGAAGCCGACAGCAGAGGAAGCGGCGCTGATCGCCGCATCCTACTGCCGCGACGCTCAGTCGGATCTGGCGGCCGCAGTTCAGTCGGCGCTGCTCGCGGATTGACACGCCTCTCCGTCACTTGATACGATACGCCACCTGCCGACATGCCCGATCCCGGCCCGCGGCGGCGGACCGGGAGAGCAGCGGCGCCACGGAGGCTGTGATGCAAGAACCGATCGAGGCCTACTGCCACGTAGGAATCGTCCACCCGATGGCATTCCCCGAGACGCTGTCCGGTGAAGGCCCCATTCTCGAGACGCTGACCCGAATCGCGACCGATTCGTTCTTCTCCGCGGTCGAAGTGAGTTGGATGAAGGCACGCAAGACGCGCGCCGAGGCGGCCAGCATCCTCGCCGTGGCCGGCGTCGATGTCGTCTTCATGGCAGCGCCGCCGATGATGCAGCAGAATCTCAGCCTCTGCGCCCTGAACGATGGCGCCCGACAGAAAGCGATCGACGGCTGCAAAGAGCTGATCGACCAGGCGTATGAGCTGGGGGCATCGATCCTGGTGCTGTTCAGCGGTCCCGACCCGGGAGAGGCAGAGCGGCCGCAGGCGACCGCGAAACTGGTGGACTCGCTGAAGCAGCTCTGCGCAGACGCGCAGCAGAAGTCCACCGATCGCATGCTGAGCATTTCTCTGGAGAATTTCGACCGGACGCTCGACAAGCGCAGCCTGATCGGCCCCACCGGAGAGGCGGCGCAGATCGCAGAAGCGGTGTACGGCGAGTACAGCAACTTCGGCCTCACCGTTGACCTCTCGCACCAGCCGCTCCTGCGGGAGAGCGTTCACGAGATGGTGCTGGCGGCGGTCGACCATCTCATCCACTGTCACATCGGCAACTGCGTCACTGGCGACAGCGCCCATCCCGCCTACGGTGACCGCCACCCTCGCTTCGGCGTGCCGGGCGGCGTCAACGGCGTCGAGGAGCTGAAGCGGTTCCTCGAGGCGCTCATCTACGCGGGCTACTTCAAGCGCAACACGCCGACGACGATGCCGGTGATCAGCTTCGAGATCCGGCCGATGGAAGGCGAGAGCCCCGAGCTCGTGATCGCGAGCGCCAAGCGGACGCTGACGCAGGCGTGGGCGAGGCTGTAGCCCTGCCGCCCTCGCCCAGGGAGCCGACGGGCGCACGAGAATAAGGCCGGCTGGCGGCGCTGGTTATCCGATTCCGCGAGGAGTTCCCGCCGGCCCGCCGAAAACACGGTGTGCTGTCCCGCAGCGTTCACGCGCTGGAGGCGATCACCACGCCCTCAGAAGGGGCGCGGTGATCGTGTCTGTGTCTGCGGCTCTATCAGCGGCAAGCGAGCATCCCCCTGCCGTTAGCGAGGTCCGTCTGTTGGCGATTCGAGTCTACATCACGCGCCCGGTGGCTGAGAAAGCGGTCGAAATGCTCCGCGGTGTCGCGGAGGTTTCGATCTGGCCCGAGCCGGATGTGCCGCCGCCATATGAGGTGGTGACGGAGGCGGCGCGCGAGTCGGATGGTCTGCTCTGCCTGCTCACCGACAGGATCGACGCCGGTCTGATGGACGCGGCGGCGGGGAGGCTGCGCGTGGTCAGCACCTGCGCCGTCGGCTATGACAATATCGACGTGCCGGCTGCGACCGCCCGCGGCATCATGGTCTGCAACACGCCTGGCGTGCTCACCGAGACTACGGCCGACCTCGCCTGGTCGCTGATCATGTCCGCGGGGCGCAGGATCGTGGAGGGCGATAGGTATCTACGGGCCGGCAAGTGGAAGAGCTGGTCGCCGCAGTTGATGCTGGGCCAGGATATCCACGCCGCGACCCTTGGCATAATCGGCTTCGGCCGCATCGGGCAGGCCGTCGCCCGTAGAGCCAGGGGCTTCGAGATGGAGGTGCTGTACTCGGATCCTGTTCGCCGGATCGAGTCGGAGAAAAGCATAGGCGCGCGGTTTGTCGAGCTTCCCGAGCTTTTCCGGCGGTCCGACTTCGTTTCGATCCACGCTCCGCTGACGCCGGAGACGCGGCATATGATCGGGAGGGAGGAGCTGGCGCTGATGAAGCCGACGGCAGTGCTGGTCAATACCGCCCGCGGCCCCATCGTGGACGAGGCCGCGTTGGCTCAGGCGCTGCGGGAGAAACGGATCTTCGCGGCAGGCCTCGATGTCTTCGAGGCCGAACCTCTCCCCCAGGAGAGCCCACTCCTGGGGCTGGCGAATGTGGTATTGTTGCCCCATATCGGTTCGGCGAGCGTGGCGACACGCACGCGGATGGCGTGCATGGCCGCCGAGAATCTGGTCGCTGGCCTG